>JAVEEJ010000137.1 GCA_030840515.1 Frankiaceae bacterium
TGGAGCCTAGAGGTTCAGGGAGAGCGTTCCCGCGGAGACGGTCACTGGCCCAACTTGGTGACCGGAGACCGTCGTCGGGCCGGCAAGCAAGGTGACGTGCCCACCAACAGGCGCGGTGAGCGTGCCACCCACCGGGTCGAGGGTGAGCGTCGTGTCGCTCGGGTAGAGCTTCAGGCCGTTGAGCTCGATGAGCTGGTCGGTCGTGAACTTCCCACCGGCGGCGACGAAGCAGCCTTTGACCGCCCAAGCCCCGACGACCTTGGTCGACACAGTGCCGCTGCAGGCTGGCGGTCCGCTTCCCGAGACCTCGAACGTGGCGGTCACGTGCTTCGTGCTGTTGACCGCTTGGACCTGGCAGCTGCCGGTTCCTGTGCAGTCACCTGACCAGCCCGCGAAGCTTGAGAGCCCGTCTGCCTTGGCCGTCAATGTCACCGACCCGGGGAAGACGTGGATGCAATCGCTCGAGCTCGGCGAGCACCGGATGCCCGCCGGGTTGCTGGTGACAGTGCCGGCGCCCGCGCCCGCCAGGCTGACGACGACCGCGGGGGGCGCGACGGTGAACGAGCTCGACGCCGGGGACTGGTCAGTTCCCACGCCGGTGGAGGCACGCACCCTGAAGGTGTAGTCACCCCCAGCGAGACCGGGGTAGGTCTTGCTGCCGGTACTGCCGCTCCCGCAGCTGGTCCAGGCGAAGCTCGGATCCGCGACGACGGCCTCGAGCATGCACTCGAACGTCGCCGGAGTGCGGGTGCTGCTGAACGTGAAGGTCGCATCGTGACCGCCAAAGGTGCCGCTCGGGCCGCTGTCGATGAGGGTGTCCGGGGAGCCCACAGATCCCCAGTCGAGCGACTGCGCCACGAGGCTCGGGACTAGCTCCTTGACGGTCCGAAGCCCGTTCCCGTCGGCGCCGACGACGTACACGTTCCCCGCATTGAGGAAGGCGATCCGGCTGCCCTGCGGCGACCAGACCGGGGAGACGTCTTTGTCACCGACCCCCCCGACGACGTGGGTGAGGCCGGTGCCATTGGCCGGGTTGATCGTGTAGATCGCCGCGTCTCCGCCGCTGCTCCTGCCGCTGAACACCAGCTTGCTGCCGTCCGGAGACCAGGAAGGATCGGCGTCGGTAGTGCCCGTGAAGGACGTGGTGACTGCTGTCAGACCCAACCCGTCGGGCTGGATGGTGAACAGGTGCCCGCCGTCCGAGAAGGCGAGCCGCTGCCCGTCGGGCGACCACGCCGCGTTGCCGCCGTCGATGGGCAAAGTCACGGCCGCCACGTGCGAGCCGTCCGCGTCGGCGACGAAGATCTGCGAGCTCAACTGCGAGAGCGGCGGGCTCCACGACGGTGCGCCGTCGTAGCCACTTGCCGTCGTGGTGAGGTTTGCGGCCGAGCCGGTGCCGTTGGCGTTCCTGGACCAGATCTCGCCGCTGCCGTTCTCATCGGAGGCATAGACGAGCTTCGTGCCATCGCGAGACCAGGAGGGCGCCCACTCGTCGTTCGGAGAGTTGGTGACCTGCAGCAAGGCGCCGCTCGACCGCGTGTAGGCGAACAGGTCGAAGCCCCCGTTGCCCGAGATTTTGTTGAGTGCCAGTTTGGTCCCGTCCGGGGAGAAGCTCGGGTGATGACCTGAGGTGACGTCCACCGGTGCCCCGCCGACACTGGCGACCGTCTGGATCGTTGCGATGTGTGTGCCCGCGTCGTAGGCCTCGAATGCGATCGTCGCGCCGTCGGGCGACCACGACGGGTAGTAGAGGTCACGGGTGGGATCGGTGGTCAGCTGCTGCAGCGCCCCAGTGGCGACCTCCAGCACCGCGATCTGGGAGTGGGAGGTGGTGTCGCCGGGAAGGGCTGCACTGTCGAAGGCAACCTTGGTCCCGTCCGGCGACCAGGCCGGGTCGTATGCATTTTGCCCAGGCTTGAGCAGATGAACGTCGGCTCCGGCAGGGCTCATCGCAGCGAGTTGAGAGATACCACCGCTGGTCTCGGTGAAGACCAGCGAGGTGCCGTCGGGGCTCCAGCTCGGCGCGTCAGCCGGCTCGCCGGTCGTCGTCAGCTTCTTGTGGTCGCTCCCGTCCGGGTTCATCGACCAGATGTCGCCCGCGTGCTGATAGGCGATGCGAGACACCCCGGTGGTGCTCACCACGCCTGTGAAGGCGAGGCGGGTGCCGTCCGGCGACCAGGCGGGGTCGTAATCCGCCACATTGCTCGTCGTCACCGCGGACAGGTGCGTGTTGTCGGTCTTGTAGGTCCGCGTACCGGTGAACACCGTGGGCTTGTCGGCGTGGGCTGGGTCGGGCAGTGACATCGCGAGGAGCCCTGTCGACGAGAAAGTCGGACCAATCCCCCCTCGGGCGCTGTCCGTCGCGTTGCCCTCCTCGACTCTGACCAAGCCCGGGTTGATCTCGTCGGGGTTCAGCGTGTAGATCCCGTGCACCGGCGCGGCGCCCGCTGCCGCGAGCACGAGGTCGCCGTCGACGCCGGGAGCCGTCGCGCTTGCCGATGTCGCACCAAATGGGGCGAACGCTCCCGCGACGAGGAGCGCGACAACTAGGGCAGACGAGTACGCGGAGCGAGTGGACATGTGCGCTTAGGACCCCCGTTGTGTGGGCTCAACCTAGGCGCGCACCACTCCCGCCCACCTGACGAATTCGGCCTATGTCGGGTAGTCAGACCGGCCCTCCAGGCTCGGCGCGGCTGTCACTGTTGCCTTACCCGCGTGACCTTGGCGACCAGGGCAGGCTCGCACCCCGACCGCGGGACCGGCTCCCTTCGCAGGCCAGTACGGGCGGAGTCATAGAGAAATCGGTCCCCGCCAAGCGCGCACAAGAGCATGGTCGCCGCGTCCGCCGCACGCGGACGAGCTCGCGCTACGACGACATGTGATCGGCTGACCGGTCCGCGGGCTCTGTGACGGCGGTGCGCTGGGCCCGGGATCGGAACGTTCGGCGTGCCAGGACCAGCCAGCACAACACCGCGAAGGCCGAGAGCAACGCGGGGGTCGTATGGTCCAGCAGCACCGAGGCTGCCACCGCACACCCGAAGGCGACCAGGTTCGCGAGCACGTCGTAGACCGGGGCAACAAAGCCGCGGTTGAGAACGTGCGCGACGGCGATGATCACACCGCAGGCGAAGGTGACCGACAAGAGTGCGCTGACCATCCCGACAGTCTGCAGGCGGGCCAGCGGCCCCGGGGCCGTTACAAGCGGGGAGCCTTTCGGGCATGCCGACGAGCGGACGCAGTGGGTGCCTCGTGCTCTTGGTCACGCCTCTCTGGTTGAGGCGATGTGTCCGGCGATGGCCTGGGCCGACCACCGGGATCCGCGGGGGGTCAGCATCTTCGACGCGTTGAGCGCCGCCGCGATCGTGTGCAGTGATGCACCCTCCAGGTGCAGCGCCCGGATACGGCCAGCGGTCTCTGGGTCGACTCGGCGCTCACCCCGCACACGTGCTCTCGACGGCGGTGTCGGGGAGGGAACGGGTACGGCGAGGCAGCGGAGCAGTGCGGCCGAGAGCATCTTGACGGGCACCGCTGCCGACCACAGGAAGCCCTGCGCCTGCTGGCAGCCGTAACGGCGCAGCGCGGCGTACTGCTCCATGGTCTCGACGCCTTCACCGATCGATGTCGTCCCCACCGCCTTCGCCAGGCCGACCACGCTGCTGCAGATCGCTTCGTCGTCCGGGCTCTTGCCGATCCCCGCGACGAAGGTGCGATCCAGCTTCAGCGTGCTGATCGGATACCTGCGTAGGTAGAGCAGCGAGCTGTAGCCCGTGCCGAAGTCGTCGATCGCGATTCGCACTCCGAGGCCGGAGAGCGCCTCCAACGTGATAGCTGCAGCCTCAGGGTCTTCCATCATGGCGGACTCGGTGACCTCAAGAAGCAGTCGCTCAGCCGGCAGGCCACTGTCGGTCAACGCCGTGCGCACCTGGGCCACCAGATCAGGCTGCGCCAGTTGTCGTGTGGAGATGTTGACGGCGACATCGAGCCCGGTCGCCGCCTCCGTGAACGCCGCTGCGTCGTTGCAGGCCTGAGCGAGGGCCCAGGTGCCCAGGGGGACGATGAGGCCGCTCGACTCGGCGACAGCGATGAACATGTCTGGGCCGAGGAGT
>JAVEEJ010000160.1 GCA_030840515.1 Frankiaceae bacterium
TAGTGGGAAACCTCGCCGAAGTGCGGCGCGGCTGCGACGGAGAAGTAGGTGTCGCCATCGACCTCGTACGCGGCGCCGCGGTCCTTCAGCTCGAGGACGAAGGCGGCGATTTCCTCGACCGCCTCGACCGCGCCGATGTAGTGGTCGGGCGCGATCGTGCGCAGCGCCGCCATGTCGGCCCGGAAGAGCTCGGTCTCCTTGCCGGCGAGCTCGACCCAGTCCACCCCTGTCGCGTTGGCCCGCTCGAGGAGCGGGTCGTCGACGTCGGTGACGTTCTGCACGTAGGTGACGTCGTGGCCGGCGTCGCGCCAGACCCGGTTGACCAGGTCGAACGCGATGTAGGTCGCTGCGTGGCCGAGGTGGGTGGCGTCGTAGGGCGTGATGCCGCAGACGTACATGCTCGCCTGCTGCCCCGCCGGCGTCTGCACCTGACGGCCGCTCGCGGTGTCCTGAAGGCGCAGCGGCGAGCCGCGTCCCGGGAGCCGCGGCACGTCGGGCGAGGTCCAGGCGCGCACGCCGACACCCTAGGCGGGGCCCTCGAGACGACGTTGATCAGCGCACTGGAATCCATCGCCGAGTCGAGCGTCCCAACCTTCCCGGTGATCAAGATGTTCGGTACGCGTCACCCCGCCGCGCCGAGCGTGGTGATGCCGACGAGGGGCGTACCGAACATCTTGATCACGAGGACTTGAGACCGGCGGCAGCTAGTACGGCGGCCAGGGGATCGCGGGCCAGTCCTCGCTCGGCTCCGGGTAGCGGCCCGTGGCCAGCAGCCGCGACACCCGGCGCACGGTCGCGTTCACCTCGGAACGCGCGAGCAGACCAGCGAGCTCGCGGTGCAGCGGCCGCCCCTTGGCCAAGTCCGCCGCGAGCTCCGTCAAGGTCGCGACCGCGTCGTCGGACAGGCGACGCCCGCGCCACTGCCACAGCAGGGTGCGCAGCTTGTCCTCCACCGAGAAGCACACGCCGTGGTCGACGCCGTGCACGTGCCCGTCCTCCCGGGGCAGCAGGTGGCCGCCTTTGCGGTCGGCGTTGTTCACCACTGCGTCGAAGACGGCCATCCGTCGCAGGTCGGGGTGGTCCGACCGCGACAGCGCTACGATGTCGACCGACTCGTCCACGTCGATCCAGAGCTGCACCATGCCGAGCCCGAAGGGGCCGTCCCGCAGCACCGTCGGCGGGACGAGATCCCATCCGCAGGCCTCGCTGACAGCGAAGGCAGCCACCTCACGGAAGGCGAGCGTGCCGTCGGGGAAGTCCCACAACGGGCGCTCCCCCGCGATCGGCTTGTAGACGCAGGTGGCGTCCACGCCCTCGTGTGAGATCGCGCAGTAGAGGGTCGCGTTGGAGGCGTCGACCAGCCGGCCCTCGACACTGAGCGTGCCGCAACGCAGCAGCTCGAGCGACTCGGCGGAGGTCAGTGCCTGTGCCCGTTCTGCCGCGGGCAGATGTGGCCCTCCGGGTCCAGCGGGAGTCCGCACAGCGGGCAGGGCGGCCGTCCCGCCGCGACCACCCGCATCGCCCGCTTCGTGAAGGCTCGCGCGCGCTCGGCGGTCATCGACACGCGCAGCACGTCCGGTCCTTCGACCGCGTCGTCGCTGAGCGGTTCGACCGGCTCATCGGCGTCGGTCTGGGCGTGTGCCTCGATGACGAGGCGGCGGCCCTCCGGCTCCCAGGCGAGCGCCAGCGTGCCGACCCTGAAGTCCTCGAGCAGCGGAGTCTCCAGCGGCGCGACGTCTTCGAGCTCGATGGGGGCTTGAGCGGGTACGGCGTCGTCGCCGCGCCGGCGCAGCTCGTTGAGCAGCTCGTCGACGCGCTCGGCCAGGGCGGCTACCTGGACCTTCTCCAGTGCCACGCTCGTGGTGCGGCCGCGATCACTGGCCTGAAGGAAGAAGGTCCGCTCCCCCGGCTGGCCGACGGTGCCCGCAACGAATCGTTCGGGATCGTCGAACTGAAAGACCTGACGCGGCATGCGATCACCCTATGCGGCTGCGGCGACGCCGCCTCACAGCGATCCACCGCCTCCGGCACCGCCTCCGACCACGGCGTCGGAGCTGCGCTTGCGCGCCCGGCCCTTGCGCTTCGGCGGCATCAGATCTGCCACGGATCCGCCGCTGTCGTTGGTGCGCACCACGAAGGGCCGCAGCTCGGTGTAGCGCACGACGCTCACCGAGCAGGGGTCGACAGCGACGCGCTGGAACTGATCGAGGTGCAGGCCGAGGGCGTCGGCCAGAATCGCCTTGATGATGTCGCCGTGGGAGACCACGGCGTAGGTGGCGTCGTCGCCGAGCCGGGCGTTCCAGTCGCGCACCGCGGCCACCGCCCGGGCTTGCGAGTCACGCAGCGGCTCGCCTCCGGGGAAGACCGCTGCAGAGGGATGCGCCTGGACCACCTTCCACAGCGGGTCCTTGGCCAGCTCCTTGAGGGGGCGACCGGTCCACTCGCCGTACTCGCACTCGATGAAGCGCTTGTCGACCTGGATCTTGGTGGCCGGCCGTCCGGCGGCGATCTCCTTGGCGGTCTCGCGGCACCGCTCGAGCGGGCTGGTCACGATCGCCGCCAAGGGCAGCGGCAGCAACCGCTCGGCGAGCGCCTTCGCCTGTGCCGTGCCACGGTCGTCGAGGTGCACGCCAGCGGTCCGGCCGGCCAGCACCGGACCCGTCATGGCGGTGAGCCCGTGTCGCACGAGCAGGACAGTGGTCACGAGTCGCGAGCATACGGAGCCGTGACCGGGCCGTAGGGTCGCTGCCGTGGCCCGCACCCGCTGCTACCGCAAGGGAGTCCTGGAGGACTCCGACTTCCCGCTCGAGGACGTCTCCGAGCACCTCGACGCCAACGCATCCGCGGTCGTCTGGATCGACCTGTGCGCACCCAAGCCCGATGAGCTCAAGCTCGTCGCCGAGGAGCTCGGGCTGCACCACCTCGCCGTCGAGGACGCGGTCAAGGGCCGGCAGCGGCCGAAGATCGACCACTACGACACGCACGACTTCTTCAACGCCTACGCGGTCAGCCTGGACCGCGCAACCGGGGAGCTCAGCACCAGCGAGGTCGGCGCGTTCATCACCGCGCGAGCACTCATCACGGTGCGCCGTGACGACGGGTTCGACATCGACGCCGTCGTCAAGCGGTGGGACGACGCACCGGATCTGCTCAAGCACGGCGTGCCCGCGTTGATGCACGGGCTGCTCGACTACATCGTCGACGGTCACTTCGACACCGTCGAGGACCTCGACGAGGAGATCGAGGGACTCGAGGACCTGCTCTTCGACGATCGGCCGCACGACCACGAGGTGCAGCGTCGTTCCTTCGAGCTCCGCAAGAGCCTGGTCATGCTGCGGCGGGTCGTGCTCCCGATGCGCGAGGTCGTCAACACGATCATGCGGCGCGATCAGCACGCGCTCACCGCGGCGATGGTGCCCTACTACCAGGATGTCTACGACCACGTGCTGCGGGCCACCGAGTGGACCGAGGGGCTGCGCGACCTGGTCACGACCATCATCGAGACCAACCTGACGATGCAGGGCAACCGGCTGAACATCATCACCAAGAAGGTCACCAGCTGGGCGGCCATCATCGCCGTCCCGACCGCCATCACCGGCTTCTACGGGCAGAACGTCCCCTACCCCGGCTTCGCCGACCGCAGCGGCTTCATCGTGTCCTCGATCGTGATCGTGGTCGCGTCGGTCGCGCTCTATCTGGGCTTCAGGCGCAAGGACTGGCTCTAGCGGGCGTTCATCGCGCCGCCGGCCAGCAGGCCGAGCAGCACGACGCCCACCAGCACCCGGTAGGGCACGAAGCGCGCGATCGAGTGCGTCGCGACGAACTTGAGCAGCCACGCGATCGAGGCGTAGGCGACCCCGAACGACACCACGGTGCCGACGGCCGTGGGGACAGCACCGACGCCTCCCGACGTGGCGTCCTTGAGCTCGAAGGCACCAGCCGCGACCAGCGCGGGGATGGCCAGGAAGAACGACAACCGAGTTGCGGTCACCCGGTCGAGACCGCGCAGCAACCCGGCGGAGATCGTGGCACCGGAGCGTGAGACGCCAGGCACCAGCGCGACGCACTGCACGAGCCCGATCGTGAGGGCATCGAGTACGCCGACCTGCTGCTCGCCCCGCACCGTGCCTTGCTCCAGCTCGACGCGCCCACGACGCTCCGCCACGACCATCACGAGGCTCCACGCGATCAACGCGACGGCGACGACCCACAGACTGCGCAGGTCGCCCTTGATCACGTCCTTGGCGGCGAAACCGACGATGCCGATCGGGACGGAGCCGAGGACCACGAGCCACGCCAGGCGGAAGTCACTGTGTGCACGCCGCTCCGCGGAGAACAGCCCACCGACCCCAGAGGCCACGAACCGGCCGATGTCGCGCCGGAAGTAGAGCAGCACCGCGAGCACCGCACCGACCTGGATGACCGCGGTGAAGCCGGTCACGGAGTTGTCGTTCACCTTCAGACCCAGGGCCTTCTCGGCGATGGTCAGGTGCCCCGTGGAGGAGACCGGCAAGAACTCCGTGAGGCCCTCAACGACGCCGAGGACGACGGACTGCAGGATGTTCACTCGCTCAACCCTGCCTTCTCCACCGCAGCCACCATGTCCCGGAGCATCTGCTTGCGCTCGTCGAGAGTCCCGGCGTAGCTCGCCACCGACAGCGTGGTGACCCCGCTCTCCGCGTAGGCCTGCAGCCGGTCGGCCACCGCGCTCATCGGCCCGACGAGCGACGTGCGCTCGATGAACTCACGCGGCACTGCCGCTCCCGCTCCCGCGTAGTCGCGCGCCAAGTACTTGTCCTGGATCTCCTTGGCCTGGTCCCCGTAACCCATCCGCGTCGCGAGCGCGTTGTAGAAGTTTTTCTCCCGGCTGCCCATGCCGCCGATGTAGAGCGCGCAGTAGGGCCGAATCAGGTCGGCGCACGCGTCGAGGTCGTCGCCGATGACGACCGGCACCGTTGGCACCACGTCGAACCCCTCCAAGGACTTCCCTACCTTGGCTCGCCCTGCGCGCACCGCCTCCATCGACTCGGAGGAGTCCTCCGGCGAGTAGAAGATCGCCAGCCACCCCTCGGCGATCTCCCCGGTGAGCTCGAGGTTCTTGGGCCCGACCGCAGCGAGGTAGATCGGGATCTGCTCCCGGACCGGGTGAACGGTGAGCGTGAGCGCCTTGCCAGGCCCGTCAGGCAGCGGCAGCGTGTAGTGCTCGCCCTCGTACTTCACCCGCTGCCGCGACAGCGCGAGCCGCACGATGTCGACGTACTCGCGCGTCCGGGCCAGCGGCTTGTCGAAGCGCACGCCGTGCCAGCCCTCGGAGACCTGCGGGCCAGACACCCCGAGGCCCATCCGGAAGCGCCCGCCCGAGAGCGTGTCCAGCGTGGCCGCGGTCATCGCAGCCATGGCCGGCGTCCGGGCCGGGATCTGGAAGATCGCGCTGCCGACGTCGATCTGCGTCGTCTGCGCGGCGATCCAGGACAGCACCGTCGGCGCGTCGGAGCCGTAGGCCTCGGCGGCCCAGACCACCGAGTAGCCCAGCCGGTCGGCCTCGCGAGCCATCTCGAGGTTCTCCGCGTCGTTGCCGGCACCCCAGTAGCCGAGGTTGAGACCGAGCTTCATGGCATGCCTCCAGCGCGCGAACGAGGGTCTGAGGGTGCAGCCGTTCTGATGGTGCAGCGGCGGCGAGCCTAGACCCGGCCCCGGCAGGTCCCCGTTAGCCTGCGGCCTCGTGGAACTCCGCCCCCTCGGCCGCTCCGGGCTGCAGGTCTCGCGCCTCGCCCTCGGCACCATGACGTGGGGCCGCGACACCGACGCCGACGACGCCGCCTCGCAGCTCACCGACTTCGTCGAGGCGGGGGGCAACCTGCTCGACACCGCCGACGTCTACGCCGACGGCGAGTCGGAGCGGGTGATCGGCAAGCTGCTGCATGGCGTGGTCGCCCGCGAGGACGTCGTACTCGCCACCAAGGCGGTCGGCCGCGGGCGTGCCTCGAGCCGGCGACGTGACGCCTCACGCGGACACCTGCTGCGCGCCCTGGATGCCTCGCTGGACCGGTTGGGGGTCGAGTACGTCGACCTGTGGCAGCTGCACGCCTGGGACGACGCGACACCACTCGAGGAGACCCTCGCCGCGCTGGACGCTGCGGTGGCCAGCGGCAAGACCCGCTACGTCGGCATCTCCAACTACACGGGGTGGCAGACGGCGAAGGCGGCGACCTGGCAGCTCGCGGTGCCGGGGCGCGCGCCGCTGATCTCCACCCAGGTCGAGTACTCGCTGCTCCAGCGCGGGATCGAGCGCGAGGTGGTCCCGGCGGCGGCGGACCTCGGGCTCGGGCTGCTGCCTTGGTCACCGCTCGGCCGCGGCGTGCTCACCGGGAAGTACCGCACCGGGCGGCCGGCTGACTCGCGCGCCGCCTCGCCGAACTTCTCGGGCTTTGTCGAGCCCTACCTGGACGACGACGCGAACGGTGTCGTGAACGCCGTGCACGCGGCGGCCGACGGGCTCGGTGTCGCGCCGCTGGTGGTCGCGCTGGCCTGGGTGCGGGACCGGCCGGGCGTCGTCGCGCCGATCGTGGGAGCCCGCACGGCCGGGCAGCTGCGTGGGTCCCTGGAGGCGGAGTCTCTCGTGCTGCCGGATGAGATCCGCACCGCGCTCGACGACGTGTCGATGCCGGCCATCGGCTACCCGGAGCGCGAGGCGACCTGAGTCGTGAATCTGTGCACGGCCGCGCCTGTGCGTGGCTGAGGCCGACGCGCTCCCGCAGCGCCTAGGGTCGAGTGGTGCCTGAGGACGCCTTCGCCGCGTTCGCCGCTGCGGGGCTGTGGCCAGGGCTCGGCCGCACGCTGGCTGAGCAGCTCGCAGACCACGACATCCGCTCCCCCGCAGACGTGACCCTGGCCAAGCTGGCGGATCTGCCGAAGGTGGGCGGGATGCGCGCCGACCGGCTGGTAGGCGCGTTCCGCAAGGCCGCCCCGACCTACGCCGTGGTCGAGTTGCTCGTCGCCGCCGAGCTGCCCGCCCGGCTCGCTGGCGGAGTGGTCAGCTCGATCGGCGAGACGGCCCCGACCGTCCTGGCGAGTGACCCGTG
>JAVEEJ010000171.1 GCA_030840515.1 Frankiaceae bacterium
GGCCGCACCGGCAGCACGCTGCTCGGTGACCTGCTCGCAAGCCACCCGGGCTTCCACTTCGGCAACGAGTTGCTCCGGGCACGCACTCGTTGGCCGGCTCGCTACCTGGAGGGGCTTCGGACCCGCCACGCGGGGCAGGTCTTCTGCGCGCACGTGAAGCCCTACCACCTGACGGACTTCCAGGACGTCGAGGACGTCTCAGGTTGGCTGCGCACGATGGCACGGCGAGGCTGGGTCATTGCCCACCTGCAACGCCACGACGTGCTCCGCCACGCGCTGAGCAACTTCACGCGCAACGCGGTGGGTGTCAGCCACTTCAAGGACTCCGACGCGCGCAGTGCGCCACGTCTCGTGGTGCGTCCCGAGGATCTGCGCACCTGGATGGACGCGCGTGCGCGGATGGCTGCGTGGGAGCGTGAGCTCGTCAGCGGGCTGCCGCACGAGACCGTGGTCTACGAGCGGGACCTGCTGCCTCCTGAGGCCTGGCAACCAACCGCCGATCGACTGTGGTCAGCCGTCGGGCTGAGCCCGGTCCCGGTCACGACCAAGCTGCGCAAGATCAATCCAGCGTCGTTGCGCGACCTGCTGGACAACTACGACGAGGTGGCCGCCTCGCTCCAAGGAACGCCGTACTCGCAGTTCCTGTGAGCCTCGAGCGCTGCCGACCGGACGGTGCGACACTCCGCGCATGCTGCGACGCTCAGCCTTCACCGCATTGGGTCTTGGGCTCATCCTCAGCGCCTGGGTGGTCGGCCAACCGCGGATGGCCGGTCCTGACGAAGCTGACCACTACCTCAAGTCGGTGGCAAGCGCCTCTGGCCAGTGGTACGGCGACAAGCCGACGGGCGTGCCCAAGACCTACAACGACCGCACAGCGCGCGTCTTCTCGGTGCCAGAGAGCCAGCGGGTCGCGACGGGTCTGCCGTGCTTCGCCTTCCATCCTGCGATCCCAGCGAGCTGTCAACGGGAGTCGAGCGGCCAGACGACAAGCGCGAGCAGGACGGGGAGCTACGCCCCCTTCGTCTACGTCGTGTTCGGTGTCCCCGCGCGAGCCGCCGGTGGCGCTCATGCCGGACTGTTCGCCGCCCGAGCAGGCAACGCGTTGCTCGCCCTGGTGCTGCTGTTCGGGGCCCTGAGGTGCGCGCCCAATGCGGCGGCGCGCCTGGCGGTCCTGCTGGCCGCCGCGCCGATGACCATCTTCTTGAGCAGCATCGTCAACCCCAACGGACCCGAGGTCACAGGCGCCATCGCCTTCGCGGCGGCGACCTTCGCCTTGCTGCGAGACCAGGATCGTCCGGCGCTGTGGGCATGGTGGACGTTCGGCGGAGTGGTGCTGTGCCTGAGCAAGACGTTCGGCCCCGGCTGGGCGGTGCTGGTGCTCGCGGCAGCCGCAGTCTTGGGTGGCCGCGCCGGCGTTGCGCGGGTCTGGGCCGGTGCGCGACGTCGTCTCTGGGCGCCCCTCGTGGTGGCGGTGTGCGCGAGTGCGCAGGTGGCGTGGACCGTGCTGCGGATGCCCAGCCCTGGAGTCTCACTGGCTGATGTCCGACACCAGCTGCGGCCGGCTCTACAGGGCTTGCCCGCCTATCTGTGGCGCGGATCCATCGGTGTCTTCGGCTGGCTTGACGTCCGCCTGCCCATGGTGTTTCACATCGCCGTGGGGATCGCCGTCGTCGTCGGCACCGTGCTGGTCCTCAGGGTCACGACACCGCGGCACCGCTTCGTTGTCGCGGCATGGGTGGTGCTCACCACGGCGATATCGGTCGCCGTCACCGCGGCGACGCAGCTCGCTCTCGGGTTCGGCGGCGGGCAGGCGAGGTTCACCTTCGCGCTGGTAGCCGTGCTCCCGCTGCTGATCGCAGCGGGAGTGCGCTCGTGGGATGTCTCGCCGAAGAGCCGGCTGGCTGTGCTCGGCGCTTTCGCGGTGCTGCAGCTGGTCGCGTGGTGGTGGGACGCGCGACGTTATGCCGTGGGCGTCAAGGGACCGCACCTGTTCCTGCGCCACCCGACGTGGAGCCCGTCGGGAGGATGGGGCTTCCCGCTTGCGGCCCTGGTCGTTGGCCTGGCGATCGTCCTGGTCTCAGAGGGCCGAGCCCTTCCGGTCCGAGCCGAAGCACTCAGCGAATAGCGACCAGCGACTTCACCAGGCCCCCGGCGCGCTCGAGCCAGAGCCGCGCGTCGGGGAACAGCGATCGCATCTCGGTGATCCCCACCAGCTCAACCTCGAGCACGAGCTCAAGCGCGCGCTTCGGATCCACCTGGTGACGGTGCCCGTAGCGCCAATGCCGTGTCACGGCGACGCGAGCCGGCAAGGGCAGCCACTGGAAGCCAGGGAAGAGCCAGTGCGGCTCGAGCGGGAAGTAGCGGTAGGGCGTCTGCACCCAGCAGCGGGCTGCGCTCCGACGGATGACCTCAGCGAGCTGCTGGCGACGGGCCGCACCGCCGACGTGCTCCAGCAGGCTGTTGGACACGACGAGGTCGAACCCGGAGTCGTCGTACTCGCAGGCGTCTCCGACGATGGTCGTGATCCACGGCTCGCTCGCTCGGTCGGCGGAGAGGTTCACGGTCGTCACGGACAGCGGACGCAGTGGCGCCTGCCGCCAGAACTGCGGCGTCCCTCCCAGGTCGAGGACCCGCAGCTGCGGCAAGTCGGGGAACTCGGTCGTGAATCGCTCCCACCGGGCCCGACGGGCTCTGGCGGAAAGCGAGCGCGGGTCGTCCGGGTCCACTAGCAGTTGACGCGGCGTCTTCAATGCGGCGACCCCATCTGCGAAAGCCGCGCCGAGCGCTGGCGGCTGGCCGATCATCCGCGGCTCGCTTAATCGCGCGGGGATCTGGTCGAGTAGAACTCTAGCGTTTCCCGTGCGGTCCTTCGGATGTCGAACACTTCGATGGCGCGTTTTCGAGCTTCGCCCGACATCCATGTGCGCAGCCTCTCGTCGCCGAGCAGCGCCTCAATCGCGGCACCGAGCGACTCAGGCGTGGCACCATCCACGATGAGCCCGCTGACGCCGTGAGTCGGCACCTCGCCAAGCCCGCCTGCCGCCGTGACGACCACCGGTACCCCGCATGCGAGGGCCTCGATAGCGCTACCGGGCAGGCCCTCGCCAGTGGAGGGCAGGACCGCTAGGTCAGATGCATGATAGATCTGCGCGACATCGTTGTTCCCCGTGAATAGCTTGACCGGGCCGCCTGCAGCCGAACTCGCAGCCCTGAGCATGGACTCGTCGGGTCCACCGCCGGCCAGCACGAGTTGGACGCGCGGATCACGCTTCCAGATGACTTTCATGGCCTCCAGCAGCAGTAGTTGGCGCTTTGCGTGATGCAAATGGGCGACCATCGACACCACCGGTCCCGCGTCCAATCCGAGGTCGCGTCGTGCCGAAGTCGCGTCCATGGCGTTGCCCGGTTGGAACCGTTGCAGATCGGTCCCGTTGTAGATCGTGGTGATCCGACGGGAGGAAACGAGGAAGTCACGTCTCGTCTGTCGCGCGATGTAGTGGGAGACGGCGATGAAGTCGCTGACACCACGAGCACGCCAATGACGCCGAACCGAGGCGGCTGGCGTCCACCACCCAGACGATCGATAGGAATGCTCGCTACGAATGACGTGGATCCCCATCGCTCGGAGCCGGTTCGCGACATGGAACTGGGAACCGAAGTGGAAGTGGACTATTTCGGGACTGTGGGAGCGGCAGAATTCGACGATCTTCTCCGGTCCATTCCTTGAAAAGCGTTCCGCGGTGTACCCAGCAGCGAGAAGTTCCTCCATGAACCAGTCTGCGGGCGGCCCGCTGAAGAAGAACCGCAGTGAGATCCCGAGGTCCTGTGATTGCCGACACATCTCGAGAACCTGAAGCTCAACAGGGCCGCGCTTGTTCGGTGCCAGGTCCATGAAGAGGTACACATCCACAAAAGCCTCCTCAGGTGGTTGCCTCGATCGCATACGTGACCGCCGACGCGACGGCGTCCCATGAACGTTGATGCTTCACCGACGGAGCGGTCACGAAGCAGCGCTGCCACGCCTCCGGGTCCCCACTGATGATCCTGATGGCGGATGCGATTTGCCCAGCCTCTGCCTCCTCCACCAGCACGCCGCAGCCCTCCGGAACGAGGTCCGGCATCGCGTAGGCTCTCCGCGCGACGACAGGCATGCCTGCGACAAGCGCTTCAACAATGGCGATGCCAAAGGCCTCAAATCTTGAGGGCATGAGAAGAACGTCGTGGCTGTCGATCAGCGTCGCGACATCGGCTCGGGACGCCGGTCCGACAAACGTCAACCCTGCGGGCACAGGACCCTCATAAGGCCATTCGGCCGGGCCAGCCACGGTCAAGGTGTGGTGGGCCCCGTTCGCCCGTAGCCAAAGCACCGCCTCCACAACGTCATCCCCGGCTTTGCGAACGAAGTCGCGCCCCAAGAACAGAAGCCGCAATCGGTCGGGATCAGGTCGCCTCAGACGGGCGGGAACGCCCACGTTCCAGCCGGCGCCGACTACGTGAATCTTGTCGGCTGACATACCGGACCGGACGAGCTCATCGGCGAACCATCGCCCCATGACCAGCACGCCACTGGCTAGGTCGTACAGCCGCTGTTGCCGCTGTTCACGTCGCGCCTGGACTCGCGGGCCGAGTTGAGGGGCGCCGGTACCACCGGGTGACGCCGCCGCCGCGCCGTGAATGGCGTATGACAGGTCTTGATACAGGTAGAAGGGAACGCGCGTGCTACCAAGGTCACCGACCTGAACCACCGCGTCGACACCCGTCACCGAGTTGAGGATCGACTGGATCCGACGGTCTTCGA
The DNA here is from genome assembly GCA_030840515.1 of Frankiaceae bacterium. Lineage (GTDB taxonomy): Bacteria > Actinomycetota > Actinomycetes > JAVEEJ01 > JAVEEJ01 > JAVEEJ01. The sequence continues at coordinate 4,799 of JAVEEJ010000171.1, forward strand.
GGCGACTTAGTTGCCAGGGAGTGCCTCCCGTCAGGCCTCTTCGCGCCGCCTGGCGCAGGAGACGTGCCGCTACGGGAGACGGTT
>JAVEEJ010000240.1 GCA_030840515.1 Frankiaceae bacterium
CTTCTCGATCCGCTACGAGGTCGCGCCCGCCCCGATGCGCGCCGGCAACTACCGCAACATCACGGGCAACCAGGCCCTTGCGCTCGGCCTGATCGCGGCGTCCCATCGCACGGGCCTCCCGCTGTTCCTCGGCGCGTACCCGATCACGCCGGCCTCAGACGTCCTGCACGAGCTGAGCAAGCACAAGGCGCATGGCGTCGTGACCTTCCAGGCCGAGGACGAGATCGCCGCGGCCGGCGCCGCCCTCGGTGCCGCCTTCGGCGGTGCGCTAGGCGTCACGACCTCCAGCGGTCCCGGCATCGCGCTGAAGATGGAGACCATCGGCCTCGCCGTGTCGCTCGAGCTGCCCATGGTGATCTGCGACATCCAGCGCGGCGGGCCATCCACCGGGCTGCCCACCAAGACCGAGCAGGCTGACCTGCTGCAGGCGATGTTCGGGCGCAACGGCGAGGCGCCGGTGCCCGTGATCGCGCCGCGGTCGCCGGCTGACTGCTTCAACTCCGCGATCGAGGCGGCCCGGATCGCCACGGTCTTCCGCACCCCCGTCTTCCTGCTCTCCGACGGCTACCTGGCGAACGGCTCCGAGCCCTGGATGATCCCGGACGTCGACGACCTGCCAGATCTCACCGTGAGCTTCACCACGGAGTTCAACCACACGTCCGAGGACGGGACCCCGGAGTTCTGGCCTTACCTGCGTGACCCGGAGACGCTGGCCCGCCCGTGGGCGATCCCGGGAACCCCGGGTCTGGAGCACCGCATCGGGGGCATCGAGAAGGAAGACGGCTCCGGGGACATCTCCTACGACCCGGCCAACCACGACCTGATGGTGCGCACCCGCCAGGCGAAGGTCGACGCCATCGCCCGCACCATCGGCGACCTGGAGGTCGACGACCCGTCCGGGATCGCCTCGGTGCTCGTGCTGGGCTGGGGATCGACCTACGGGCCGATCGGCGCCGCCTGCCAGGCGGTACGAGCGGAGGGCCTCGTCGTCGCGCAGGCGCACCTGCGCCATCTCAACCCCTTCCCCGCGAACCTCGGCGCGGTGCTGGCGTCGTACTCGAAGGTGGTCGTGCCCGAGATGAACCTCGGTCAGCTCAGAAAGCTCGTCCGGGCGGAATTCCTGGTCGATGCGATCGGCTTCAACAGAGTGCGCGGGCTGCCGTTCCGCGCCGAGGAGCTGGCCACGGCGCTGACGGATGTGATCACGAGTGACTGACCTGGAGATGAGCGGGCGCACGTCCTTCGACCTCGTGCCGAAGGACGACGCCAAGCAGACCGCGAAGGACTTCAGGACCGACCAGGAAGTCCGTTGGTGCCCCGGGTGTGGCGACTACGCCATCTTGGCCGCCGTGCAGGGCTTCATGCCCGAGCTCGGGCTGAAGCGGGAGAACACGGTGTTCATCTCCGGCATCGGGTGCTCCTCGCGGTTCCCCTACTACATGGGCAGCTACGGGCTGCACTCCATCCACGGCCGCGCGCCAGCGCTCGCCACGGGGCTCGCCATCACCCGCCCTGACCTGGCCGTCTTCGTCGTGACCGGTGACGGTGACGCGCTGTCCATCGGCGGCAACCACCTCATCCACGCCTTGCGCCGCAACATCAACTTCACGATCTTGCTGTTCAACAACCGGATCTACGGGCTGACCAAGGGTCAGTACTCCCCGACCTCTGAGGTCGGCAAGGTGACGAAGTCGACGCCGATGGGATCGCTCGACGCGCCGTTCAACCCGATCTCGCTGGCGCTCGGCGCCGAGGCGACCTTCGTCGCACGGACCCTCGACTCCGACCGCCAGCACCTGCAGTCGGTGCTCCGCGCCGCGGCCGCTCACCGGGGCGCGTCACTCGTCGAGATCTACCAGAACTGCAACATCTTCAACGACAACGCCTTCGAGGTGCTCAAGGATCCCGACACGCGCGATGCCCGCATCGTGCGGCTCGAGCACGGTCAGCCGATCGTGACAGGGACGCAGGGCTTCGTCTGGCAGCGCGGGAGACTGGTGTCGGTGCCGCTCGACTCGGTGGATCCCTCAGAGCTCGTCGTACACGACGCCCACGATCCCGACCCGTCACTTGCGTTCGCTCTGTCACGCCTCGACGACCCGACCATGGCTCACGTCCCGATGGGCGTCTTCCGATCCGTCTCGCGGGCCAGCTATGACGATGAGGCACGCACGCAGGTGGCGATGGCCCAGGCCTCAGGCAAGGGAGACCTGTCAGCACTGCTCAACGCAGGCGACACGTGGTCGATCGGCACGTGAGCTTCGAGCTCTCGCACGACATCCATCGGCTCGACAGGGCGTTGGTCGTCGGCTGGATCACTGAGTCGTCCTACTGGGCGAAGGGCCGGCCGGGCGACGTGCAGGACGCCGCGATCGACGGATCCCTCAACGTGGGGGCTTTCGTGGATCAGGCACAGGTCGGGTACGGCCGGCTCGTGACCGATGGGGCCACATTCGGCTGGATCTGCGACGTCTTCGTCCTACCCGACCACCGGGGCCGGGGCATCGCCCGCGCGATGGTGCGCGCGCTGATCGACCACCCGTCGGCGTCCACCGTGGGGCGCTTCATGCTCGCTACCCGGGACGCACATGGCGTCTACGCCACCCTGGGCTTCGGACCGATCGAGGACCCCACTCGGTGGATGGAGCTCCGCCGCGCCCAACCCGGCAAGCGGTAGGTGATCGACCCTGCGCGCAGCGCCGAGCTGGCGCGCGCTGTTCAATGAACCAACGGCTTCTGGCCACTAGTGATCAGATTCACCCCATCGGCCCCTTTCACCGTCAAGGCCCGGCTGGGCCGGACGATGCAGCGGTATGGACCAGGCTGACGGCACCGGCGGAGACCCTCGCTCCACAGTTCCCCCACCGCCCGAGCCGGCGTCCCTTTCGCCGGCTGTGATCAAAAGCCACGACCGCGGGCTGGCACGGCGGAGCCGGCTAGCCTCCGCGGGGCTGATCCTGGTCCTCCTTGGGCTGAGCGGCTTCGCCGTGTGGACCTCCGAGGCATCCGGCAGGGCCGCCCAACGCCTGCAGGCCAGCAGCACGCTCGCAGAGGCCTACGCGCGGGCGGCTGTGGCGGTGGGCTCCGAGGAGACGCTCGAGACCCGCTACCGCCTGGAGCCGAGTCCTGAGGTCCGGGCACAGCACCTGGCGATGAGCGAGGCGTTGGTCGCCGCGCTCGGTTCGGCTCGCCGACACGAAGCCCCCCGCGAGCGGATCCTGGTCGACCAGGTCCTGTTGGTGAACAGCCGCTACCGCCTGGCGGCGGCGGAGCTGTTCGCTGCCGTGGATCGCGGTGATGAGGCCGCGGCAAACGAGGTCGAGCGAGTCCGGGGCGAGCCGACGTTCACCTTCGTCCAGGAGACAGTGCTGCGTGAAGCCGCGTTCCATCACGAGGTCGCACAGCGTGATCTGCGCACCCTGCAGCGTCTCGAGCGACGGGCTCGGCGGGCCACGCCCCTCGTGTTCCTCGTCGGCCTGCTCCTGATCGGCACGCTCGTCTCGGTCACTGGAGGACATCGTCGAGCGTTGGAGGCCGCGCGGACGCGAGCCGTCAGAGAGTCCCTGCACGACGCCTTGACCGGTTTGCCGAACCGAGCACTGCTGGCCGACCGCTTCGGCGCCGCGCTGCGTGCCGACGTCCGTGCCGGCACCCACACAGGCCTGCTGCTCCTGGATCTCGATCGCTTCAAGGAGGTCAACGACACCCTCGCGCACCACTACGGGGACGGCCTGATTATAGAGGATTGGCAACGCCTTGGGGGCGCGTTGCGCGCCGTCGACACCGTCGCACGCCTTGGTGGGGACGAGTTCGCCGTGCTCCTCCCCGGCCTCCAGCACAGCGCCGACGCGACGGGCGTCGCACACAAGCTGCGGGCCGCGCTTGAGGCTCCGTTCGAGATCGAGGGCATCACGCTCGACGTCGAGGCCAGCATTGGCGTTGTCGTGTCCGGCGAGCACGGCGCGGACACCGCCACCCTGCTGCAGCGCGCCGACGTCGCCATGTACGCGGCCAAGAAGGCGAGTCAGGGGGTCTGCGTCTACGACCCAGCGGCAGACGAGCACTCGCCTGGCAAGCTCGCGCTCCTGGGCGACCTCCGCCGGGCACTGCACGTCGGTGAGCTGGTCCTGCACTACCAGCCGAAGATCAACATCGTCACAGGCGACATCGTGGGCGTCGAGGCGCTCGTCCGGTGGGAGCACCCTCGCCAAGGACTGCTCTACCCCGACGCCTTCGTACCGCTCGCCGAGCACACAGGTCTGGTCGGTCCGCTCACCAATTACGTGCTCGACGCTGCTCTCCGGCAGGCACGGGCCTGGTCTGACGCAGGCAGAGCGCTGGCCATCTCGGTCAACCTGTCTGCGCGCAATCTGCTGGACGAGACCCTGCCCGACCAGGTCTCGGTGCTGCTGCAGCGCCACGGAGTTGCCCCAGAACTGCTCGATCTCGAGGTGACGGAGTCGGCGATCATGACCGAGCCGGTGCGTGCCCAGAAGGTCCTCGAACGACTGGCGACGCTCGGTATCCGCATCTCGATCGACGACTTCGGTGCCGGGTACACGAGCCTCGGCCAACTCAAGACCTTGCCCGTGACCGAGTTGAAGATCGACCGGTCCTTCGTCATGGCCATGACCGCACATCCGAACGACGCGCTCATCGTGCGCAGCGTCATCGACCTCGGGCACAACCTCGGCCTCACCATCGTGGCGGAGGGTGTCGAGGACGAGTCCGCCCTCACCGTCCTGGCGAACTTCGGGTGCGACGTCGCCCAGGGCTACCACCTGTCCCGGGCGATCACCGCCGAGGCTCTGGACTCCTGGTGTGACCGGCGCGTCGTGGTGCCCCACCCCAGGGCAGGAGAGGTTGAGGCGGACCGCGACGCCCTCACCGTCTGAGGCCAGCCCAGCTGCAGCTGCGGCACAGACACACTCACCCGGACACGCCGCCGAACCCGTTGAGGCGCTCACATACGGTGACCGGGTGGCGGACGAGCGGCGCGGCACTCTCTACGGCGTCCTCGCCTATCTGTGCTGGGGCCTGTTCCCGCTCTACTGGCCACTGCTCGAGCCGGCCGACGCACTGGAGATCCTGGGTCACCGTGTCGTCTGGTCGCTGGTGTTCGTCGTCGCCGTACTCGCAGCCCGTCGGCAGTGGGCCTGGGTCCGCGACTACGTGACCGACCGGCGACGAATGGGCCTGCTCAGCACCGCAGCGGTCGTCATCGCCGTCAACTGGGGCGTCTACATCTGGGGCGTGAACCACGACCACGTGGTGGAGACGTCGCTCGGCTACTTCATCAACCCGCTGGTGACGGTCCTGCTGGGCGTGCTGGTGCTGGGCGAGCGGCTGCGGCGGCTTCAGTGGGTGGCCACCGGCATCGCTGCGCTAGCGGTCATCGGGCTGGCGGTGGACTACGGCCGGCCACCCTGGATCGCGCTCACCCTGGCCGTGTCGTTCGGCAGCTACGGACTGCTGAAGAAGAAGGCGAACGCAGGCGCCGTCGAAAGCCTCACCATCGAGACGACGGTGCTGTTGATCCCGGCACTGGTCTACCTCGCGGTCATCTCGCTGCAAGGGACCAACGACTTCGGCCACGACGGAAGCAGAACCCTGCTGCTCGCCGGGACGGGCGTCATCACGGCGATCCCGTTGCTGTTCTTCGGCGCATCCGCGACCCGGGTGCCCCTGTCGACGCTCGGGCTGCTTCAGTACCTCGCCCCCACCCTGCAGTTCCTGCTCGGCGTCGTTGTCTACGGCGAGCCGCTGCCACTCGGGCGCCTCCTCGGCTTCATCGCCGTGTGGACCGCTCTCGGCGTCTTCAGCTACGACGCGCTGACAGCGCATCACCGGAGGCACACCGCACTCGAGCCCGCCGCGATCGGCTAGCGTCCGCCGCTATGGCAGACCGCCCGCTGAGGATCGGCAACTGCTCCGGCTTCCTCGGCGACCGGCTCGGCGCGATGCGAGAGATGCTCGACGGCGGTCCACTCGACGTCCTCACCGGGGACTACCTCGCCGAGCTCACGATGCTCATCCTCTTCCGGTCTCGGGCGAAGGATCCCGCCAAGGGCTACGCCACGACGTTCCTGCGTCAGCTCGAGGACTGCCTCGGCTTGGCGCTGGACTCCGGAGTGCGCATCGTCGCCAACGCCGGAGGGCTCAACCCACAGGGGTGCGCGGAGGCGGTGCGGGCCCTCGCCGAACGGCTCGGTCTCCAGCCGGCCGTGGCGCACGTGGAGGGTGATGACCTGCTCCCGAACCTGAGCGAGTTGGAGCTGCATCACATCGACACCGGCGACCCGCTCGCAGCGCAGGCCCTGACCGCGAACGCCTACCTGGGGGCGTTCGGCATCGCCGAAGGGCTGCGCGCAGGGACGGACGTCGTGGTCACCGGGCGCGTCACCGACGCCTCCCTCGTCGTCGGCCCTGCCGCGTGGTGGCACGACTGGAAGCGGGACGAGTACGACGCCCTGGCCGGGGCGGTCGTCGCGGGTCACGTCCTCGAGTGCGGAGCCCAGGCGACCGGGGGCAACTACTCCTTCATGTCGGAGGTGCCCGGCATCGAGCACATCGGCTTCCCGATCGCCGAGGTCGCCGCCGACGGCTCCTGCGTCATCACCAAGCACGAGTCACACGGCGGTCTCGTCTCAGTGGGCACGATCACTGCCCAGCTGCTCTACGAGATCGGTGCTCCCGCCTACCTCGGCCCGGACGTGACCGCGGACTTCTCCACGATCACCCTCGAGCAGCTGGGAGCGAACCGGGTGCGGGTCAGCGGTACCCGAGGGCTGCCGCCGCCCCCGACGACGAAGGTGTGCGTGAACACGATCGGCGGGCTGCGCAACAGCGTCACGTTCCTGCTGACCGGACTGGACATCGACGCGAAGGCCGATCTGCTGCAGCGCCAGCTGCAGTCCACTCTGGACCTCGCCGCGTCCTATGACGTCCGGCTCGAGCGGACCACTGCGACGGACCCCGCAACGAACGCCGAAGCCGTGTCCCGCCTCACCTTCACCGTCAAGGGCACGGACCCTGCGGTCCTCGGCCGGGCCTTCTCCAGCGCGTGCGTGGAGGTCGCCCTGGCCTCCTATCCGGGCTGCACCCTGACTGCGCCGCCCGGTGACGCGAGCCCCTACGGCGTCTACTGGCCGGGCGTCGTCGACAGCGACCTCGTGCACCAGGTCGTCGTACTCGCCGATGGATCTCGTCTCGACATCCCCGCAGCCCCGCAGACCGCCACCCCCCCTTCCGTCGATGTGGGCATCGACACTCTTGCTGGGGGTGGATCCCCACATCGACGGGTGAGGCGGGTGCCGCTGGGGGTCGCATTCGGAGCGCGCAGCGGCGACAAAGGCGGGGACGCCAACCTCGCAGTCTGGGGTCGCAGCGACGCCGGCTACCGGTGGCTGCGCGATGAGCTGACGGTCGAGCGGATCAAGCAGCTGCTGCCGGAGTGCGCTCCGCTGCAGGTGCAGCGGCACCTGCTGCCCAACCTGCGTGCGGTCAACTTCGTGCTGCGCGGCTTCCTCGGCGAGGGA
>JAVEEJ010000274.1 GCA_030840515.1 Frankiaceae bacterium
AAGGACGTCGGGTTCCGCTTCGGTCCTGCCGGCACCGGGTCGCAGCCGGCTACCTCGTTCAGCGTCAGCTTCCTCAGAGCCAAGGTCGGTGTGACCTGGAGCGCGGCGCAGTCCCGCTGGCTGATCGCGATGGACGGCCACCCCGACCTCGCGGTGGGTGGAGCGCGGCTCGGCGCGGACAACGTCATCGTGCAGTTCGTCAAGATCGACCGGAGCCGGTTCAGTGACGTCAACGGCGTGACCTCGCCGATCACCAGGACGATCGGCACCGGCCGGGCGATGTACTTCCGCGACGGCACGCTGACCGCCGGCACGTGGTCCCGCAAGGGCAGCAACGCCACCCGGTGGGTGGACGCCAACGGTGCGCCGTTCCTGCTCAAGCCGGGCAAGACGTGGGTCATCCTGGTGCGGCAGGGCAGCAACGTCCCGGTGAGCTAGTCGGCTGCTGACGCGCCTACGATGGGCGTGTGAGCACCGACCAGAACCCCCGCAGTCACACCGCGTCTGAGGCAGGCACCGCTTCTGAGGCCGGCACCGCTTCTGAGGCAGGCACCGTGCGGGTGAAGCGCGGCATGGCCGAGATGCTCAAGGGCGGCGTCATCATGGACGTCGTCACCGTCGAGCAGGCCAAGATCGCCGAGGACTCCGGTGCCGTGGCCGTCATGGCGCTCGAGCGGGTCCCAGCGGACATCCGCGCCCAAGGCGGCGTCTCGCGGATGAGCGACCCGGACATGATCGACGCGATCGTCGCCGCGGTGTCCATCCCGGTCATGGCGAAGGCGCGGATCGGGCACTTCGTCGAGGCGCAGGTGCTGCAGTCGCTCGGCGTCGACTACGTCGACGAGTCCGAGGTGCTGACGCCGGCCGACTACACCCACCACATCGACAAGTGGCAGTTCACCGTGCCGTTCGTCTGCGGGGCCACAAACCTGGGGGAGGCACTGCGTCGGCTCACCGAGGGCGCGGCGATGATCCGCTCCAAGGGCGAGGCCGGCACCGGCGACGTGTCCAACGCGGTCACGCACATGCGCACCATCCGCGACCAGATCCGCACGCTGACGTCGCTGCCAGAGGACGAGCTCTACGTCGCGGCCAAGGAGCTGCAGGCGCCGTTCGACCTCGTGAAGGAGGTCGCGTCACTCGGCCGCCTCCCGGTGGTGCTCTTCACGGCCGGCGGCATCGCAACGCCCGCCGACGCGGCGATGATGATGCAGCTGGGTGCCGACGGAGTCTTCGTCGGCAGCGGCATCTTCAAGAGCGGCAACCCGGCGCAGCGAGCCGAGGCGATCGTCAAGGCCACCACGTTCTATGACGACCCCGACGTGATCGCCAAGGTCTCCCGCGGTCTGGGTGAGGCGATGGTCGGCATCAATGTCGAGGAGCTGCCGGTCGGCCACCGGCTGGCAGAGCGCGGTTGGTAGCCGCGCCCCGGATCGGGGTGCTGGCGCTGCAAGGCGACGTGAGGGAGCACCTGCTCGCGCTGGAAGCGGCGGGAGCGAGTACGACGACCGTCCGGCGCCCCGCTGAGCTGGCCGGGGTCGACGCGCTCGTGGTGCCGGGCGGTGAGTCGACCACCATCGGCAAGTTGGCCGTCACCTTCGGGTTGCTCGAGCCGCTCCGTGAGCGGGTTGCCGCGGGGATGCCGACCTACGGCTCGTGCGCGGGCATGGTCCTGCTGGCGCGCTCGGTCGTCGACGGCCGGCCCGATCAGCCGCTGGTCGGAGGACTGGACATCCAGGTGCGGCGCAACGCGTTCGGGCGCCAGGTCGACTCCTTCGAGGCCGACCTGGACTGGGCCGGCCTCGCCGAGCCGCTCCACGCCGTGTTCATCCGCGCGCCCTGGGTCGAGGCCGCCGGGGCCGGCGTCGAGGTGCTGGCCTCCGTGGCGGTCGACGGCGCCAACCACCCGGTGGCGGTGCGGGAGGGCGCCGTACTCGCCACCTCCTTCCACCCCGAGCTCACGGGCGACCACCGGGTGCACGAGCTGTTCGTGGACCTCGTGCGCAGGAGCTAGTGCAGCTCCACCCAGACCGTCTTGCCGTCGTCATGGCGGTCGACGCCCCAGTTGCTCGCGTTCTCCGCGACCAGCCGAAGGCCTGTGCCCGTCTCGTTCGGCGCCACCTCGCCGTCCGGGCGGGAGTCGTCCACCTCGACCCGCACGCAGGGTGGCTCCCCGGGCACGACCCGCAGCCGGAGCACGCAGCCACCGCCGCCGTGAGACATCGCATTGGTCACCAGCTCGCTGACCACGAGGGCGGTGCGCACCGCCAGCGTGTCGTGCCCGGACTCGTGCAGGAAGCGCTCGGCGTACTCGCGCGCCAGCCGTGGGCTGCGCGGCGAGTCCGGCAGCCGGAGGGCGGGCCCTGCCTGCTCGTCCATGGCGGGAGCGACCCTAGCGGCGGGTAGCATCAGCGGCCGGCAAAAGGCCGGCGACTCCAGCGAAGGGCACCACGTGAGCGGCCACAGCAAGTGGGCGACGACCAAGCACAAGAAGGCCGTCGTCGACGCCCGTCGCGGCAAGCTGTTCGCCAAGCTGATCAAGAACATCGAGGTCGCGGCGCGCACCGGCGGCGGCGACCCCGCGGGCAACCCGACGCTCGCTGACGCGATCGCCAAGGCCAAGGGCAACTCGGTCCCCAACGACAACATCGACCGCGCCGTCAAGCGCGGCTCCGGGGCCGAGGCCGGGGGAGCCGACTGGGAGCCGATCACCTACGAGGGCTACGGCCCCGGGGGAGTGGCGCTGCTGATCGAGTGCCTCACCGACAACCGCAACCGGGCGGCCTCGGAGGTGCGTACGGCCGTGACCCGCAACGGGGGGAACATGGCTGACCCCGGCTCGGTCGCCTACATGTTCAACCGCAAGGGCGTCGTGCTCGTCCCGAAGGCGGGCCTGTCGGAGGACGACGTGCTCGCCGCGGTCCTGGACGCCGGCCCCGAGGAGGTCAACGACCTCGGCGACTACTTCGAGGTCGTGTCGGAGGCGTCGGACCTCACGGCGGTGCGAGCCGCCCTCACGGCGGCCGGGATCGGCTACGAGTCGGCCGAGTCGGCCTGGCTGCCCAGCGTGTCGGTGCCGGTGGAGGACGACGAGGTCGCCCGGCGGATCCTGCGGCTGGTGGACGCGCTGGAGGACTGCGACGACGTGCAGAACGTCTGGGGCAACTTCGAGCTCAGCGACGAGGTCATGGCCGACGCCTGAGGGCGATCGCCCGGCGCGTCGCCGTCGTACTCGTGCCCGCGTGCCTTAGCCTGTCGAACACCCGTTCGCGGAAGGTGTGCTCGTGCGTGTGCTCGGCGTCGACCCCGGCCTGACCCGGTGCGGACTCGGCGTGGTCGACGGCGTCCCTGGGCGGCCGCTCACGCTCGTGGCCGTGGGCGTGGCGCGCACGCCTGCCGCAGACGACATCGGGGCTCGCCTCGCGGCGCTGCACGGCGTGATCGGCGAGTGGCTCGACGAGCACCGGCCCGACGTGGTGGCGGTGGAGCGGGTGTTCAGCCAGCACAACGTCCGCACCGTGATGGGCACCGCGCAGGCCAGCGCCGTCGCGATCACGGCAGCAGCTCTGCGCGGGTTGCCGGTCGTGCTGCACACGCCCTCGGAGGTCAAGGCAGCCGTCAGCGGCAACGGCCGGGCCGACAAGGCGCAGGTCGCGGCGATGGTGACCCGGCTGCTGCGGTTGCCCGCGGCGCCCACTCCGGCCGACGCCGCCGACGCGCTCGCGCTCGCGATCTGCCACGTGTGGCGGGGCGGTGCGCAGGCCAAGCTGGCAGCGGCGCTCGCCGCCGCAGGAAGGAGAGTCGGGTGATTGCGTACGTCGCCGGCCGGGTCACCGCGCTAGCACCGGACGGGGCGGTGGTCGACGTCGGTGGGGTCGGGCTCGAGGTGCAGTGCACGCCCTCGACGCTGGCTGCGCTGCGAGTCGGCGAGACGGCGCGGGTGCCCACCTCGCTGGTGGTGCGGGAGGACTCGCTCACGCTCTACGGATTTGCCGACGACGACGAGCGGGCCACCTTCGAGCTGCTGCAGACCGCGTCGGGCGTGGGGCCACGGCTCGCGCAGTCGGTGCTCGGAGTGCTCTCGCCCACCGCGCTGCGTCAGGCCATCGCCACCGAGGACCTGGCCGAGCTCACCCGGGTGCCGGGGATCGGCCGCAAGGGTGCGCAGCGGATCGTGCTCGAGCTGGCCGGACGCTTGACCGGGATCGGCGAGCCCTCTGCGCTGGCTGCTGCCTCTCCCGGTGGGCGGGCTGACTGGCGCGGGCAGGTCCACGCGGGCCTGCTCGGCCTGGGCTGGTCGACCCGCGAGGCCGACGAGGCCGTTGCCGCGGTGGCGCCGGAGGCCGAGGCCATGGGTCCCGAGCCGTCGGTGGCCGTGCTGCTCAAGGCCGCGCTGCAGACACTGAGCCGGTCATGAACGACGACCTCGACGTGGTGAGCGCGCAGGCTGCCGTCGACGAGCGCGTCGTCGAGGCCGCCCTGCGGCCCAAGACGCTGGACGAGTTCGTCGGGCAGCACCGGGTGCGCGAGCAGCTCTCATTGGTGCTGCAGGGCGCGCAAGCCCGCGGGCGGGTGCCCGACCACGTCCTGCTCGCCGGTCCTCCCGGGCTGGGCAAGACCACGCTCGCCATGATCATCGCCGCTGAGCTCGGCGCACCGCTGCGTGTGACGAGCGGACCGGCCATCGAACGGGCCGGCGACCTCGCCGCACTGCTGTCCACGTTGAGCGAGGGCGAGGTGCTCTTCCTCGACGAGATCCACCGGATGGCGCGCCCGGCCGAGGAGCTGCTCTACGTGGCGATGGAGGACTTCCGGGTCGACGTCATCGTCGGCAAAGGCCCAGGCGCCACGGCGATCCCGCTCGAGGTGTCGCCGTTCACGCTCGTGGCCGCGACCACCCGCGCGGGGCTGCTGCCGTCACCGCTGCGCGACCGGTTCGGCTTCACCGCCCAGCTCGACTTCTACGAGGCCTCCGACCTGGAGAAGGTCCTGGCCCGGTCGGCCGCGCTGCTCGGGGTACGGCTCGACTCCGACGCCGCCGCCGAGGTGGCCTCGCGGTCGCGCGGGACGCCCCGGATCGCCAACCGGCTGCTTCGGCGGGTCCGCGACTACGCGGAGGTGCGCGGCGACGGGCTGCTGTCGCTGGCCGCTGCCCGCGCGGCGCTCGCTGTCTACGAGGTCGACGAGCTCGGGCTCGACCGACTCGACCGGGCGGTGCTCGACGCCCTCATCCGCAAGTTCGGCGGTGGCCCGGTGGGGCTGTCCACGCTCGCCGTCGCGGTGGGCGAGGAGTCGGAGACCGTCGAGACCGTGGCCGAGCCCTACCTGGTGCGGATCGGGATGCTGGCCCGCACGTCCCGGGGCCGGGTGGCGACCCCCCTGGCCTGGCAGCACCTCGGCCTCACGCCGCCGCCCGCGCCGGACGCACTGTTCGACTAGGGCGCGGTTCGACTAGGGCGCTGTTCGACTAGAGGCGGCCCGAAGCGGTCCCGGTAAGGTCCCCGTTCGTGCCTACCTCAGCCGTTCTTGCGTCCGCCGTACTCGCCGCCGGGTCCAACTCCAACCCGGTCGCCGGGTTCCTGCCCATCATCCTGATCGTCGGGGTGTTCTACCTGTTCATCATCCGGCCGCAGCGGCGGCGGATGGCGTCCATGCGGGAGACCGTGGCCGCGGTGGAGCCGGGCCGCCAGGTCATCACCACCGCAGGCCTCATGGCCACGGTGACCGCCGTGGACGGTGACGAGGTGGAGCTCGAGATCGCTCCCGGCGTGCGGACGCGCTGGGCGAAGCAGGCCATCGGGCGGGTCATCCCGCTGCCGTCGGAGGAGGAGTCCGACGACGCGGGCGAGCTCGGCCACACCGATCCCGACGGCACGGCGGGCTAGCCCGGGCCGTTCTGTCAGCGATACTGCTCCGTCGCCAGGTCGGCGCCCAGCGCTCGACCCCAACTGACTCGGGAGATCCACCGTGGCACCAGCCAGCGCGCCCAGACCGGGACGGCTCCTGGCCGTCATCCTGGTCGTGACCGCGGGCATCCTCGCGCTCATGCCGATCACGGGAGCGACCTCGCCCCGGCTCGGGCTCGACCTGCAGGGCGGGACGAGCGTCACGCTCAAGCCCCGGGTCACCGACGGCGCCCCCGGCAAGATCACCAACAAGGTGCTCGGCCAGGCCGTGAACGTGATCCGCAAGCGCGTCGACGCGATCGGCGTTGCCGAGGCCGACGTGAAGACCGAGGGCAAGAACATCGTGATCTCGGTCCCCGGCAAGGGCCGCGACGACGTGCTCAACATCGTCGGCTCGACGGCCGAGCTGCGGTTCCGTCAGGTGCTGCAGTCGGCGTCCGGCGTCGTGGCACCCGTCCCTACCGGCGTGCCCACCCCGTCGGCCTCGGCCTCGCCCAAGCCGCCGGCCGTCAAGCCGTCGGCGACCCCGACCGCGAAGAAGCGACCGCTGTCGCAGGCGCTGCTGCCGCGAGTGACCGCGACGCCGAAGCCCACGGCGACGGCAGCGAGTACGCCGACTCCTGTGGCGACTCCTTCCGGGTCCGCGGCCCCGACGACGGGCCTGTCCGGCGGCAGCGACGCCGAGCTGGCTGCGAACTTCGCCACGCTCGACTGCACGGACGAGAACAACCGCCGTATCGCGCCGCAGCCGGACGTCCCCGGCCACAAGATCCTCGCGTGCAGTGACGACGGCAGCACCAAGTACCTGCTCGACAAGGCTGCCGTGCTGGGCAAGGAGATCAAGGGCGCGAGCGCCGGCACCGACCAGAACAGCGGCGAGTGGATCGTCGACCTCAACTTCACGGGCAAGGGCCGCAAGGGCTTCGGTGACGTGACGACGCTCGCCGCCAACGCCTACTCGGCCAACCCGTCGGACCCCAAGTCGCAGGTGGCCATCGTGCTCGACGGCCAGGTCGTGTCCGCTCCGCAGATCCGCAACGGCGCGATCCTCGGAGGGCAGGCGCAGATCAGCGGGACGTTCAGCCAGTCGGAGGCGGAGAACCTCGCCAACGTGCTCAAGTTCGGCGCGCTGCCCCTGGCGTTCGACCGTGAGCAGCTGGTGTCGGTGTCGGCGACGCTCGGACGCGACCAGCTCCGGGCCGGTCTCATCGCGGGCGCGATCGGCCTGGTCGCCGTCATCTTGTTCTCACTCATCTACTACCGCGGCCTCGGGCTGGTGACGATCTTCTCGCTGGCGCTGGCGGGCGCCATCACGTTCGGGCTGGTCTCGTTGCTGGGCAAGGCGATCAGCTTCAGCCTGTCCCTGGCCGGGATCGCCGGCCTCATCGTGGCCATCGGCATCACCGCCGACTCTTTCATCGTCTACTTCGAACGGCTCCGAGACGAGGTGAGGGAGGGGAGAACTCTGCGCTCTGCCGCCGAACGGGGCTGGCAGCGCGCCAAGCGCACCATCCTCGTCGCCGACGGGGTGTCCTTCCTCGCGGCCGTCGTGCTTTACATCCTCTCGATCGGCTCGGTCCGCGGTTTCGCGTTCACCCTCGGGCTCTCGACCCTCATCGACGTGATGCTGGTGTTCCTGTTCACTTATCCGGTCATCACGCTCCTCGTGCGCACCAAGGCGTTCGGTGGAGGCGCGCCGTGGACCGGCATGTCGGCCGAACGGCTCGGCGCCAAAGTCGCGGCCGATCCCGTCGGCGGAGGCGGTCGACCCGCCCGCGCCCATCGCACCGCGCCGAAGGAGAGCTGACCGATGGCCAAGGAGTCCTTCGGCGCGCGTCTCTACCGCGGCGAGAAGTCCTACGACATCGTCGGGCGACGCCGCAGCTGGTACACCGCCTCCGGCGTCATCATCGCGATCAGCCTGATCTCGCTCATCTTCCGCGGTATGAACCTCGGCATCGAGTTCAAGGGCGGGGTCCTGTTCAACCCGCCGGCCAACGGCCACTCGGTCAGCGAGGCACGTGACTGCGTTATCGGCGCCGGCGTGGCCGAGGCTGTCGTGCAGGAGGTCGGCGACGGCAAGGGCAACAAGCAGCTGCGCATCCAGACACCCGCGCTCACGGCCGCTCAGGTGAGCAAGGTCGAGGACGCGCTGGTGAAGTGCCTGGACGTCTCCCGCGCCGACCTCAGTCCGCAAGAGGTCGGGGCGAGCTGGGGCAAGGACATCTCCAAGCGCGCGCTCGAGGCCCTGATCGTGTTCCTGCTCGTGGTAGCGCTGTTCCTCTCGCTCTACTTCGAGTCCAAGCTCGCCGCCGCGGCGTTGATCGCGCTCTTCCACGACCTCGTGATCACGGCGGGGGTGTACTCCGTGCTCGGGTTCGAGGTCACGCCGGCGACCGTGATCGGCTTGCTCACCATTTTGGGTTACTCCCTCTACGACACCGTCGTCGTCTTCGACAAGGTGCGCGAGAACACGATGGGCCTGGCCGGGCGCAGCACCATGACCTACAGCTATGCGGCCAACCTCGCGGTCAACCAGACGTTGGTCCGGTCGATCAACACCTCGGTCATCGCGCTGCTGCCGGTCGCGGGGCTGCTGTTCATCGGGGCCGGCGTGCTCGGCGCGGGCACCCTCGAAGAGCTGTCACTGGCCCTGTTCGTCGGTATCGCCTCCGGTGCCTACTCCTCGATCTTCATCGCGACGCCGATCGCCGCGTCGCTCAAGGAGCGCGAGCCCCAGTTCCAGGCGCTGACCAAGCGCGTCGCCGCCCGCCAGAGCGGCAGCACCACCACCTACACCGGGGCGCTGGCTTCCCCGACGGTCAGCAAGGCGAGCGCCACGGCGCTGCTGGAGCGCGAGGACGAGGCTGACGAGGAGCCGACAGGGTCTGCCACCACAGCGGCCGTGCGACCGGCGCAACGGCCGGCGGGAGCTCCTCGGCGCCAGCAACCGCGCAAGAAGAGCGGCGGCAAGGGCAACCGAGGCGGCGGACGGCCGGGCGGACGCAAGAAGCGGTGACCCGGCTCGACCTCACCGAGCTGCTGCGCCGCAGGGTGCGGGACATCCCCGACTTCCCGAAGCC
>JAVEEJ010000286.1 GCA_030840515.1 Frankiaceae bacterium
GTGACCACGCAGTCGGCGCAGCCATCGCCGCGGACCGTGCACGTGTCGCAGTCGACCAGCACGTCAACCTCCTCTGACCGGCCTGGCACCGGTCCTGGGAGTGACGCTAGGAGGAGGGTCCGACAACCCGCCGTACTCGCCTCCTGTGGGATCAGGAGCGGTCGAGGAGGCGCACGAGGGCGATCGAGGGGACCGAGTACGCCGACGCGCTGCGGGCGTGCGCCGCCACCTCGCCGTCCGTCGACACCACCACGAGCGGCCGCCCCGGCGGCTCCTCGGCGACGAACCGCGCGATCAACTCGTCGGCGATGACCCCGGGATCGCTGAAGCGCACCCGCACCCCCCGGGGCGCAGCGGAGGGCGCGACGGTCCCGCGCTCGGCGCCGTCGAAGACCACGGTCACCTCGGCGCCCGTCCTCGCGGCAAGGCCGGCCACCGCGGCGAGCAACCGGTCCCGCTGCATCTCGAGCGAGAGGCCGCCGTACCCGGTCTTCGTCACGTTGTAGCCGTCGATGATCATGTGGATCCCCGGCACGGTGAGCAGCCTGTCGAGGAAGGCCGGGTCGTCCGGTGAGCGGCCCTGCGCGGTGAGCGCCTCCGACGCGGCGTCGCGTCCCCCCTCGACAAGGTCGCCCGGCCGCTGGTCCGACGGAGGCAGCGCGAGCTCGCGTCGCAGGCCTTGCGCCGCACCGAGCAGCGAGTCGAGCAGCAGCCGTAGCCGCATGGTGTCGCCCTCGCGATCGCGCCGAGCCGCTGCCTTGCCTGTAGTCGCCGCCGCCTCGGCCTCGACCAGTCGCTGCCGGAGCCGGCGCACCTCCGCCTCGAGCTCAGTGACCTGTCGCTCAGCCTCCACCCGAGCCGCGGCGACCTGCGCGTCCACCGATCGCGCTGCGGCCTCCGCGCGTTGCGCCCGGTCAGCCGCACGCCGGATCTCCTTGCCCGAGCGGTCGAGCTCCGAGCGCGCTGCAGTCAGCTGCTCGCGCAACGCGGCGGTCTCGGTGCGCCGAAGGTCACGCTCGGCGGTGAGGTCTGCCTCGAGCCGCGCCACCGTCGCGGCGGACTCCCGCTGCGCGTCATGCGACGAGGCCGCGGCCACGGACTCCAGCGAGGCGGCGAGCGCGTCCTCCCACCCTTCCGGCCGGAGCAGCCAGAGCAACGCAGCCACGTCCACGGGGTCGGCTGTCGCCGGCGCTTGACCTGACCCGACGGCTGTCGCGAGCTCACCCACAGCACTGCGCACCACTGCGGACACCGACGCGCGGAACCGCTCGTCCTCCAGCGCGGCGGCGATCGGACCGGCCGCGGTCGAGGCACGTTTGCGCGGTGCGAACCGCGCCACCTGCCGCAGCGACGCCGGCACCTCGTCGGCCGGCATCGTGCTGAGCGCGTCGGCAGCCAAGCCGATGACCCTGGTGCGGACCGTCGGCGGAAGACGACTGGCGGTGGTCACCGCTCGAGCAGCCCTCGCTTGGCCAGGAAGTCGAGCTCGAGCTGCATGTGCCGCACCCGCTCCTCGGCGACCATCGACCCGTGACCGGCGTCGAACACGTCGAGCTGGTGGTCCACCCCGAGCTCGCGCAGCCGCGCGACGTAGTTGTGCACCTGGCGGATCGGGCACCGGGTGTCGTTGTCCCCCGCGATGATGAGCAGCGGCGCCTTCACCGACTCCACGTAGGTCAGCGGCGACCGCTCGGCATAGAGGTCGGGCTTGTCCTTCGGGTCACCGCCGAACAGCTCCCGGTCGAAGGACTGCAGCATGGGCGCCTCGTCCTCGAAGGCCGCGATGTAGTCGGCCACGGGCACCACGCCGATGCCGGCCGCCCACCGGTCGGGGTGCAGCCCGAGGGCGAGCAGCGTGATGAAGCCACCCCACGAGCCGCCCGAGATGACGACCCGCTCCGGATCGGCGACCCCGCGTGCCACGAGGTCGTCCAGTCCGGCCAGCTCGTCCTCGACCTCGGGGAAGCCTGGGTCGCCGATGAGCCGGTCGCGCCACGCGATGCCGTGGCCGGTGGAGCCGCGGTAGTTCACCATCGCGACGGCCCACCCGTGGTCGGCCCACGCCGCGACCTCTGGCCTCCACGCATCTGCCCAGAGCCAGGCCGGGCCGCCGTGCACCAGCAGCACTGTGGGATGCGGCCGCGGAAGGTCCGGCGGCTCGACGATGAACCCGTGCACCGTCTCGCCCTCGGGATTGGCGAACGACCACTCGGCGTACTCGTATCCAACCGGTGCCCGCGTCCCCTCCGGCGCGACCACCTCGGCACCCGTTGCCGCGTCACGCACGCTCGGCGCCTCCGCACCGCTGGCATGGCGCACCCAGACGGCACCGTCGGGCCGGACCTTCGCCGCGAGCACGCTGCCGGTCGGCGCATCGATCCGGGTGAGCTGGGAGGTCGCGACGTCGAGTCGGTAGAGCTCGTCGCGACCGCGGAGCGAGTGGGATACGAGTACGGCGGACGCGTCGGGCCACCAGCCCCACGGCGTGACATCCCCCTCGAGCTCAGGCAGGTCGAAGTCGTGGCGGTCGTTGCTGGTGACGTCCCAGATCGTCGGACGGGGCAGCCCGGTCAGCTCGTTGGTGAGCAGCAGCCGGGCGTCACCTTCGGCCGGGGCGAACGCGACAGGAGTGAGCCCCATGTCCTTGCCGTCCCACAGCTCGGCGACCGCGGCACCGCTGTCGATGTCGTACACCCGCACGGCGAGGTGGGTCATCTG
>JAVEEJ010000044.1 GCA_030840515.1 Frankiaceae bacterium
CCGATCGGGACCGGGCGGCGCGGTCCGCCCTGTTGGCCACGGGCCTGCAGGATCGCGTCGACGCCGGCCCCGCGACCCTCGCCGTCGGCGAGCAGCGGCTGCTGCAGATCGCGCGCGCACTCGCCACGGGTGCACGGGTGCTGCTGCTCGACGAGCCCGCCGCGGGCATGACGGCCGACGAACGCCAGCGGCTCGTCGGCGTGCTGCGCGCGCTGGCGGGGAACGGCCGCGCCGTGTTGCTCGTCGAGCACGACATGGCGTTGGTCGGCCGCTCGGCCGACACGGTGACGGTCCTGGATCAGGGCCGCGTGGTGGCTTCTGGTACCCCTGCACAGGTGCGGGCCGACCCCGGCGTGCAACGGGCCTACCTGGGTGAGGAGTGACGTGCGGCGCTTCGCCCTGCTGACGGCGGCTGCCCTGACCGCATCCCTAGCCGCCTGCGCGCGGACGCCGGGCAGCGGGGGAGAGGCGCTGATCGTCGTGAGCGCGCCACTGTCCTCCCAGCAGTGGGTGGCGCGCTTCGCCGAACGCGGAGCGCAGCTCGCGGCCGACCAGCTCAACGCCGGCGGAGGGATCGAGTACGGCGGCTCCCGGCACAAGGTCGTCGTACAAGTCCTCGACAACGGCGCGTCCCCCCAGCAAGCCGCCTCTGTGGCCCGCACTGCGGTCGCCCGGCGGGCCGTCGCTCTCATCACCGACGGCACCGGGGCGCAGGCCGTGGCCGCCGTGACCGGCCCGGCGCAGCTGCCCGTCTTCGTCGTCTTCGAAGGAGGCCAGGGGTTCATCGACCCCGCCAAGCGACCGACGCTGTTCCGGCTCGCACCGGCGAACAAGCCGATGGCGACTCGGTTGGCTGACTACATCAGCGAGAAGCAGCCCAAGGTCGCGCTCATCACTGACGACTCCTCCTACGGCAGGGACGGTCGCTCGTCCCTGCAGGCGGCGTTCATCCGCGATGAGCTCCCGCTCGCGGCGGACGTTCCCGTCTCGGCCAGCGCCGACGACCTGAGCACCGCCGTCAACAAGGCGCGGCGATCCGGCGCGGACACCCTGGTCGTATGGGCGCGCGCCGCGCTCGTAGCCGAGGCGATCCGCGCCGCGCGCGCCAGTGGCTGGGACGCCGCGATCTACAGCAGCCCCTCGGGCGAGGACCCGCTCGTTCGGCAACGGCTGGCCGAGCACCCGGACTGGGTCGACGGGTTCACCTTCGTCTCCTTCCGCGTGACTTCCGAGACGGGGCCCGAGCCGTTCGCGAAGTACCGCGCGGCCTACGTGAAGAAGTACGGCGAGGACAAGCTCGGTGTCGGCGACGTGCTGGTGCCGCCGGACTGGTCGATGTTCAGCTACGACGCGACGAAGCTGCTGGCAGCTGCCCTGCACAAGGCCGGTGCTCCTGGACAGGCGCTGATGCGGGCCCTCGACGACACGGTCATCACCGGCGCCAACGGCGACGAGCGCGGCTACAGCCCCAGCGACCGCGAGGGCGTCGTACCCGATGACATGTACTTCGGCCGCTTCAAGGACATGCGCTACGCACCCGTCACCGACGATGTGCTCTCGACCAGTCTTCCTCTGGTTCCGCAGTGATCTCGGGGCAGCGCTGATGTGCGGGCGTTATGCCTCGACGCGCAACGCGATGGACATCGCCGCGACCTTCGGCATCCGTGACGACGCGGTGGGCGAGGACGTCGAGGCCGACTACAACGTCGCGCCGACGAAGCCGGTCTACGCCGTCGTGGAGCGCGCGCCGCGCGAGGACAAGGCCGCCGCGCCGGTGCGCCAGCTGCGCGTCGCGAAGTGGGGCCTCGTGCCGTCCTGGGCGAAGGATCCGTCGATCGGCTCGCGGCTCATCAACGCCCGCGTCGAGACGGTCGACAGCAAGCCCGCCTTCAAGAAGGCCTTCGCCACGCGGCGCTGCCTGCTTCCCGCCGACGGCTACTACGAGTGGTACGGCGAGAAGGGGCACAAGCAGCCGTTCTTCATCCACCCCAAGGACGGCGGACTGCTCGCGATGGCCGGGCTGTACGAGTTCTGGAAGGCACCGCACGACGAGTGGCTGTTCACCGTCACGGTTCTGACGACGACGGCAGAGGATGCCGTCGGCCACATCCACGACCGGATGCCGATGCTCGTCGAGCCCGACCGCTGGGCGACCTGGCTGGCGCCGTCAGCCGACGCGGGGCGTGACCTGCGTGAGCTGCTCGTCCCCGCCGCTCCTGGGCTGCTCGACGCGCGACCGGTGTCGACCCTCGTGAACAACGTCGCCAACAACGGCCCCGAGCTGCTCGAGCCGGTGGAGCCCGAGGGCGACCTGCTCAGCTGAGCCGGCGCAGCACGGCGCCGTTGGCGAGGATCAGTGAGGCTGCGAGTACGACGACACCGATCGCGCCCCGCTTCGGCCGCAGCGGTTGCCGGGTCGCCGCGAGCGCCGCAGGTCGATCGAGGCTGTAGCGGAAGAGCCCCTGCGCGCGTCCCGGGAGGTCCGCCTGCAGGTAGGGGTAGTAGTCGGCGGCCCTCACGGCCGCGGCAGCCGCGGCGATGACGGTGTCCGTGGCCGCTCTGCGCGCCTGGCTGGAGGGGTGGCCGGCGGCCCACTGCGCCCAGGACTTGAAGCCGGTCGGTGGGGTCAGCGTGCGCCGGTCGAGGGTGGGCTGCGTCGTCAGGTCGAGCACCAGCTGGCTGCGCCCGCTGACGCGGGCGGTGAACGCGACCTGGCCGCCCGGCAGTGACCCGGCGATCCGTGCCCCGTTGCTGATCGGCGTGGTTCCCGGCCCGGCAACGATTGCCGTGCTGCCCACCACGCGGATCGTGCCGCGGATGGTCTGCGCGGCGCCCACCGTGATCTGTCGCTGTGCCACGAGGTCAGCCGACAGGTCACAGGGCAGGCCACGGCCGGCGACCGGTGGCTCACGGCCCGGGCTGGCGGCCGCACCCAGCAGTGCGTCGGCCACGCCCGCGAGCTCGGAGGCGTCGGTCGAACCCGCCCCGACTAGCACCGCCTGCTGGCTCGTCTGGTCAGAGAGCGTGACCGTCACCGTGCCCGGACCCGGAACCGTTCCCCCCGCTCCCAAGGGTTGGGGCGCCCCCAGCGCGTCGACGTACTCGAGCCGCACTCCCACCGGCAGCCGCAAGGCCTCGATCCCCGGGTCGAGGGTCAGCCGCGCCGCCAGGTCCCGCCGGCCGGGCGAGAACCCCTGCCAGACGACGGTGCCGAGCTTCGCGACCGGCGGGGAGGTGTCGTCCAGGGCGTCGGCTCGGCGGGCCGGGCCACGCTCGTAGATGCCGTAGTCGCCGGTGCCCGTGATGCGCAGCCGCTGCTCCACCGTCACCCGCGCCGGCTGCCCCTCCGGGCCTAGCGCGACGTCGACCTGATCCCGGTCGTCGACGGGGCCGGGAGCCCGCGAGACGCGGAGCCGGTCGGGCAGGGTGCCGGGCACCTGGAGCGCCAGCGCAGCCTCGGGGCGGGGCAGCGGGATCCGGCCCGGGCGTGGATCGCCGCACGACGTGGGGTTTGCCCCCCCGGGGGCGAGGGGCATGGCGGTCAACGGAAGGGCCACCGCAGGCGATGCCAGTGCTCCCACCGCCGCCGCGGCGGCGAGCGCACCGGCGACGTGACCGACGGTGACCATGGGCACGAGGTTACGTCCGAGCAGGCGGCTTACCCCTTGTGGGCCGCACCGCGCGTTGGTAGGACTGCTGCGGATCACGTCATGGGAGGCAACACGGTGGACACGGAGCAGGCCAGAGCGCGCCTGCAGGAACTGCTCTCCGAGCTGGAGGGGTCAGTGGCGACCCTCGAGCACGAGGGACCGGTCGACGACACCGATGAGCTCTCCCACTACGACCAGCACCCTGCAGACGCCGCGTCCACCATCTCCGAGGCCGACCGCGAGAGCGCGCTGATCGACGCGGCTCGCGGCCAGCAGGAGCAGGTCCTGGCAGCGCTGGCTCGCCTCGACGAGGGCAGCTACGGCCGATGCGTGGACTGCGGTGCCGAGCTAGGCGCCGAGCGGCTCGAGGCCCGACCGGAGGCAGCACGCTGCATCAGCTGCCAGACCGCTGCAGAAGGAGCTCGCTAGCGATGGGCACCCGCACGATCCCGCAAGTCGGTCCCACCGAGGCGCGTCGGCTCAAGCGCGACCTCCGTTTCAAGGCCGCGCAGACCGGGCGCCACACCGGTGACCGGTGGCGCGAGCGCGGTCGCTGCCTGAGCGCCGACCCTGAGGTGTTCTTCCCGACCACCATCGACGACGCGGCCCCCGCGCTGGCGATGTGCCGGGAGTGCCCCGTGCTCGGTCCCTGCCTGGCCGCCGCGCTCGACGCCGGTGACAGTGAGGGCGTCTGGGGTGGCACCACCCCGGAGGAGCGACGCGCGATGCGCCAGGTGTGGCTGCCGGAGCAGTCCAGCTGGTAGTCCGCTCGGCCGAGGCTCAGGGCCGCCGGGCGCTGGCCACCAGGTGCACGCCGTGTGCGTCGCCTTCCCGCTCGCGCGCCAGTGTCGTCTCGGCGCTCACCAGCCGCTCGAGCTGACCCGGGTCCGCGGACAGCGCCCGGTCCACTGCGTCGGCCGACAGCACGGTGCGCGGGCGCACCCACTCCACCTCGAAGCCTGCGACTGCCAGTATCCCGCGCAGCTCCTCGGGCCAGAAGCAGCGCGTGATCGTGCCGTCGACGGCCGGCACCAGGACCACGTCCGCAAGCGGCACATCTGCCAGCTCGGCCCAGCGCTCCTGGTCGGCCAGCCGGGCCATGCCCGCCAGCAGTGAGTCGACGCAGAGCAGCAACCGGCCGCCCGGGCGCAGCACCCGGGCGACGTCGGTGAGGGTGTCCTCCGTCGCGAGGCAGCGCGAGAGCATGCGTCCCTCGGCGAGCACCGCGTCGAAGGCCGCGCCCTCGAGCCAGCTCAGCGACAGCGGGTCGGCGTGGACCTGCCGGATGCCCGGGTGCGCGGGTGGCTGCTCGGCGCCGCTCTCGACCACGTGCACCACGTCGTGACCTGCGTCGGCCGCCACCAGGGCGAAGCGCCCGCCGCCTCCGGACAGGTCGAGCAGGCGGCAGCTCTCCTCGGGCAGCCACTCGCAGAGCTGGGCCGCCGCGACGGCGCCGTAGAACCTGCGGTAGGCAGGGCTGCCTGTGGGGCTGGCAGCCGCGACAGGTGGGACAGCACCCAAGGGGTCATAGGCGAGCATCGCGAAGGACGGTACCCAGGTGGCGGCACATACGCAGAAGATCGGGACCGAGTACGGCGCGGCGCGCGTGACGTCACACGGAAGCGGATCCCGGCTGCTGGTGCTCGGCCACGGCGCGGGAGGAGGGGTCGACGCACCCGACCTCGCAGCGGTGACAGCGGCGATTGCAGGGCCCGACTGGACGGTGGCCCTGGTCGAACAGCCGTACCGAGTCGCAGGTCGACGTTCACCGCCACCGGCCGCCTGGCTCGACGCCGCGTGGATCACGGTGCTGGAGGCGCTGGCACACCCGCGGCCCGCCGTACTCGTGACCGGAGGTCGAAGCAGCGGCGCACGCGTGGCGTGCCGGACTGCGGTGGCCACCGATGCCAACGGTGTGGTGGCGCTGGCCTTCCCGCTCCGCCCGCCCGGCCGGGAGGCCGATCGCACAGCGGAGCTCGTCGGCGCCGGTGTGCCCACCCTCGTCGTGCAAGGCAGCCGGGATGCGTTCGGAGGCCCCGAGCGGCTGCCGTCCGGGGCGGTCGTGCACGCGGTCGCCGGGGCGGATCACGCCTTCCGGGCGCGAAAGTCCGACGGCCGCAGCTCGGCGGAGTGCGCGGCCGAGGTGGGGCAAACCGTGCGGGCCTGGCTCGCCTCCACGTTCGGCTGACCTGCGCTTGATCCGTGAGCACGCCCGGCGTACCGGAATCGGGGCGCGGCGCACGGCGTTGCAGCCGCCATGAGCGTTGCTCCGTGCCTCGAGGCGCGACCGGTAGGTTGGCCCGACAGTGCGTGGGAGAAGTTCCTTGCAGCGGAGCAGATGTGGGAGGTGAGGACGGTCGCGGAGACCCCGGAGGAGCGCTCGGCGCGTTTCGAGCGTGACGCGCTGCCCTTCCTCGACCAGCTGTACGCCGCTGCGCTTCGGATGACGCGCAAGCCGGCCGACGCGGAGGACCTCGTCCAGGAGACCTTCATCAAGGCGTTCTCGGCCTTCCACCAGTTCCAGGAGGGCACCAACCTCAAGGCCTGGCTCTACCGCATCCTCACGAACACGTTCATCAACGGCTACCGCAAGAGCCAGCGCCAGCCCGCGCAGACACCGACCGAGACGATCGAGGACTGGCAGATCGCCTCGGCCGCCTCGCACACCTCGAGCGGGCTGAAGTCGGCCGAGGTCGAGGCGCTCGAGCACCTCCCTGACAGCGACGTGCTGCAGGCGTTGCAAGACCTCCCCGAGGACTTCCGTCTCGCGGTCTACCTCGCGGACGTGGAGGGCTTCGCCTACAAGGAGATCGCCGAGATCATGGGTACGCCGATCGGCACCGTGATGTCTCGCCTGCACCGCGGCCGCAAGGCTCTGCGCAATGCCCTTCAGGACTACGCGGTGGAGCGCGGCGTCGTCCGCGCGGGCTCATCGGAGACGACGTCATGAGCTGTGGCAACCCGCACGCCAAGCCCTGCAGCGAAGTCCTCGAGGAGGTCTACGCCTACCTCGACGGCGAGATGTCCGACCACGACTGCGCCCACATCCGCGAACACCTCGACGAGTGCGGGCCGTGCCTGCGCGAGTACGGCGTCGAGAAGGAGGTGAAGGCGCTCGTCGCCCGCAGCTGCGGGTGTGAGAGCGCTCCACCGGGGCTCAAGGCCAAACTGCTCGTCACACTGCAGTC
>JAVEEJ010000049.1 GCA_030840515.1 Frankiaceae bacterium
CGCCAAGCGCGCCTAGAGCTCAGCGAAGAACGAAGGCCGCTCCACCGCGAGGTGGAGCGGCCTTCGTCGTACTCGAGCCCTCAGCCGTCGAGGTGGCCGCGGCGGAAGGGATCCCGCGGCGGCGGTACGGCGAGGGTCACGCGGTCGCCCTCGACGGACAGGCCGGTGAGGGCAAGCACCCGTGCCAGCACCGACGTCGTGGTCTCCGCGCAGGCGACGCCCGAGGCGGTGACCATGGCCCGGTAGATGGTCGCGTAGTGCTTCACCGGGGTGTCGTAGGACCAGTCGACCGAGCCGAGGTGCCGCGCGTTGCCGTGCGTCCCGCCGGGACCGTCGAACGGCTGGCTCCAGACCTGAACGCCGGCTGGACCGGCCGAGAAGCACCCGCCGTTGCTCACGTCCTGGCGCTGCGCCTCGGCGATGAGGGCACGCGTCTCGCGCTCCGGGAGCACGAGCGCCGGTCGAACATGACTCGACAGCGCGGGGACGGCAACGGCGTTGGGCACGAGAGCGACGCCTCCGAGAGGGTGGAGGAGAGTGAGCGAGCCACTGGGCACGTGGACCTCCGTCGGAGGGGAGTGGTCGAAGCACGGGGTCGGTTGCTCCAGTCGGAGCAACTTCTCCCGCGCACTCAGTCCATCGGCCGCGCGCACCCTCGTTCTCGCTAGCCCGAACGGGTGGTAGCCATGGGGGCCGAACGCCCAGCGGTGCCCAAACGGACCCGCGGTCAGCGCCCGGCTTCCCGCAGCCGGAAGGTCAGCCCGAGCTCCTCGTCGGTGTGCGGGACGACCTCGGCGACCGGACGGCCCTCCGCGAACTGGGTCGCGAGCACCTCACCGGCAACCCAGTCGGCGTGCTCGAGCAGCGCCTGCCGGGTCTGGTCGTCGGTGCTCTCCCACCACAGCTCGATGCGGTCGGTGACCTCGAGACCGGTGGACTTGCGGGCCTCCTGGACCAGCCGGACCACGTCGCGGGCGACGCCGAGCCGCCGCAGCTCGGGGGTGATGGTGAGGTCGAGCGCGACCGTCTCGCCGACCCGCGCGACGGCCCATCCCTCACGGGGTGTCTCGGTGACGAGTACGGCGTCCGCGGGGACGGTCTCGACGGACCCTTCGACGTCCACGTCGTAGGAGCCGTCGTCCCGACGGGTGAGCGAGCCGGCCGCGATCGCAGCGGCCACCACCGGCGTGCGCTGGCCGAACTGCTTGCCGAGGACCCGGAAGTTCCCCTTCCACGCCACGTCGACCAGATCTTGGCCACCGGAGTCGCCGGCAGCGTCGCCGGCGGCGGCGGACAGCGGCTCGAGCAGCTGCACGTTCAGCTCGTCGGCCACCTCCTGGCGCAGCTCATCCGGCAGCGACTCGAAGCCCGCTGCGCCGACCAGTGCGCGGGCCAGCGGCTGACGGGTGCCGATCTTCGCCGAGGCGCGCGCGGCTCGGCCGAGCTCGACCAGCCGACGCACCAGGACAACCTGCTCGCCGAGCGCGGTGTCGACGAGCGCCTCGTCCACCTGGGGCCAGTCCCTGAGGTGAACCGAGTCGGGAAGGTCGGCGTACACGTGGCTCACCAGGCGCTCGTGCACTGCTTCGGTGACGAAGGGAACGAACGGCGCCATCAAGCGGGTGAGCACTTCGAGGCACTCGTGCAGCGTCGACAGGGCGGCGGGGTCGCCCTCCCAGAACCGGCGCCGGCTGCGCCGGACATACCAGTTGGACAGGTCGTCAATGAGCTGCGCGATCCGCTTGCCGGCCCGCTGGGAGTCGAAGTCCTCCAGCGCGGCGTCGACCTCCTGCACGGTGGCGTGCAGCTCGCTGATCGCCCACCGGTCCAGCAGGGGGCGCTCGTCCAGCGGCGGTGCAGGAGTGACCCCTGGAGTCCAGTTGTTGGCGTTGGCGTAGAGGACGAGGAAGCTTGCGGTGTTCCAGTAGGTCAGCAGGACCTTGCGCACGACCTCCTCGAGCACCTCGTGCCCGACCCGCCGGGCCGACCAGGGCGAGCCGCTGCAGAGCATGTACCAGCGCACCGCGTCTGCACCGTGTCGCTCGAAGAGCTCGAAAGGGTCGAGCACGTTGCCGAGGTGCTTGCTCATCTTGCGGCCCTCGGCGTCGAGGATGTGGCCGAGGCACAGCACGGTCTCGTAGGAGCTCTTGTCGAAGACGAGAGTCCCGATCGCCATCAACGTGTAGAACCAGCCGCGGGTCTGGTCGATGGCCTCGCAGATGTACTGCGCCGGGTAGCTCACATCGAACTCGGCCTTGTTGCGGTGCGGCGCGCCCCACTGCCCGAACGGCATGGCCCCTGCGTCGTACCAGCAGTCGATGACCTGCGGCACCCGGGTCGCCGTACTCGCACACCCCTGCTGCGGGCAGCCGAACGTGATGGCGTCGATGAACGGGCGGTGCGGGTCGAGGGCCGTGAGGTCATCCCCCGTCAGGGACGACAGCTCGGCGAGTGAGCCCACGCAGGTGAGGTGGTCGTCCTCACAACGCCAGATGGGCAGCGGCGTCCCCCAGTAGCGGTCGCGAGAAAGCGCCCAGTCGATGTTGTTGTTCAGCCAGTCGCCGTAGCGGCCGTTCCTGATCGTGGGCGGGTGCCAGTCAGTGGCGGCGTTCTCCTCGAGGAGCCGGTCCTTCACCGCGGTCGTCCTGATGTACCAGGACGGAAGGGCGTAGTAGAGCAACGCCGTGTCGCAGCGCCAGCAGTGCGGATAGCTGTGCTCGTACTGCTGGTGCCGGAACAGCAGCCCGCGCGCCTGCAGGTCGTCCACGATGACCGGGTCGGCCTTCTTGAAGAACATGCCGCCGACGAGCGCGAGCCCTTCCTCGAAGGTGCCGTCGGGGCGCACGGGGTTCACCACGGGCAGTCCGTAGCGCCGTGCCACCGCGAGGTCGTCCGCGCCGAATGCAGGCGCCTGGTGCACCAGCCCGGTGCCGTCCTCGACCGTGACGTAGTCCGCGAGGCCGACGAAGTGCGCGCCCTCGATGTCGACCACGTCGAAGGGGCGCGTGTACGACGACTGCTCGAGCTCGCGGCCCTTCCAGGTCGCCACCACCTCGGCGTCCTCACCTAGCACGGCGCGCAGCAGCGGCTCGGCCACCACCAGGACCTCGTCGCCCAGCCGGGCTGCCACGTAGTCGACGTCCGGGTGCACCGCGACGGCGGTGTTGCTGATGAGCGTCCACGGGGTCGTCGTCCAGACGAGCAGGCTCGCGCCGAGTGGGGCGGCCGGGCCGCTGGTCACCGGGAACCGGACGTACACGCTGGGGTCGGTCACCGTCTGATAGCCCTGGGCGACCTCGTGGTCGGACAGGCCGGTGCCGCAGCGCGGGCAGTAGGGGGCGACGCGGTGGTCCTGGACGAGCAGGCCCTTGTCGAAGATGACCTTGAGCGACCACCAGATGCTCTCGACGTAGTCCGCGTCCATCGTCCAGTAGGCCTGGTCGAAGTCGACCCAGTAGCCCATCCGCTCGGTCATGCGAGTGAACTCGTCCACGTGGCGCTGCACCGACTCGCGGCACTTCGCGTTGAACTCGGCGACGCCGTAGGCCTCGATGTCGCTCTTGCCGGTGAAGCCGAGCTCCTTCTCGACGGCGAGCTCAACCGGCAGGCCGTGGCAGTCCCAGCCGGCCCGGCGCGCGACGTGGAAGCCCTTCATCGTCTTGAAGCGGGGGAACAGGTCCTTGAAGACCCGCGCCTCGACGTGGTGGGTGCCGGGGTGGCCGTTGGCGGTCGGCGGCCCCTCGTAGAAGACCCAGCTCGGGCCGGCTGCGGTGCGTTCCAGGCTGCGCTCGAAGACCTTGCGCTCAGCCCAGCGCTCGGTGACCTCGCGCTCGAGGGCGGGCAGGTCGACCTGGGCCGGCATGGGCCTGAAAGGGGTCGGCACGGTCGGCGTGGGCACCGGTTGGTCCTCTCTGGCGTCGCGGTGGGGCTGCGGACCAGAGGGACGAGGCCCAGTCGTGCGGCCCCGCGGTACCACCCTCCTTGGGCGCCTTGTGGTCCTTCGGCGCCCCGCTCGTGCGCGCTGCGGTCGGCTCGGGGGTGATCTTCGCGACGGGCACGCCCCCGGGCTCCCACCGTCCCCGGTTCGCTCTTGGCTGCGTCCGCCGGTACTCGTCCCGTCAGCGCCTCGCGCAGTGCACCGGCGAGGCTAGCAGGGGCGGCAGCGCAAGATCGACTTCTTATGCCGTACCGCCCGCCGTCGTGATCAAGGAATTTCGGACGCCCTCCGGCCCAGCCCCGCGCTCAGCGCGGCCCTCAGGGGCGTCCGCAACTCCTTGATCACCGAGGGGTTGGGGGTCCATTCACGCTCAGAGTGGGGCCCCGGGAAGGCCCGGGCGGCGTGGTGCGTTGAGTCGGCCGCACTGCGGACCTATCCTGCGGCGCCAAGCGATCATGACCGCGGCGGCGGCCGGGACGACGAGGAGCGTGGTCATGGCGTCAGACCGCAAGGGCCTCGGCGGACGACTCCGCGGGGCGCTCGCCGGTCGGCGTCACAAGAACGACCCGGCTCCAGCGAGTACGGCGACCACCTCACCTGCGGTCAGCATCCGACCAGCTCCCCTCCCACCGACGAAGGCGGCCCCCGTGGCGACCAAGGCCCCGGCGACCAAGGCTGCACCCGCCAAGAAGGCGGCTGCGGGGAGCGTGCCCACGGGCAAGAAGGCGGTCTCGGGTACGGCGGTGAGGAGCGCGGCCGCGGCCAAACCGGTAGCGGCCAAGGCGGCCCCCGCCAAGCAGGCCTCGGTGAAGCTGGCGCCGGCGGCCAAGCAGGCTGCGCCGCTGAAGAAGGGCGCGGCCACGAAGAGCGGTTCCTCGAAGTCCGGCGGGAAGACGGCGGCTGCCAGCAAGGCGGCACCGCAGAAGAGCGCGGCTGCCACGAAGGCCGCATCCAGCACGAAGGCACCGGTCAAGAAGGCACCGGTCAAGAAGGCACCTGTCAAGAAGGCACCGGTCAAGCAGGCACCGGCTAAGAAGGCAGCGCCGGTCAAGCAGGCGCCGGCCAAGAAGGCGGCGCCGGTCAAGCAGGCGGCGCGGGCTAAGAAGGCAGCGCCGACGAAGGCGAGTGCAGCCAAGAAGGCGCTGTCCGCGAAGAAGGCGGTGCCTGCCACGAAGACCGTGCCTGCGAAGAAGCTGACGTCGGCCAAGCAGCCCGCGGGCAAGGTCCCGGCCAAGAAGGCACCCCCGGCCAAGAAGGCCAGCGTGACCAAGGCCCCGCCTGCCAAGAAGGCGGCGGTGACCAAGGCCGCCCCCGCCAAGAAGCCGGTGCCTGCCAAGGCGCCAGCTGCCAAGGCCGTGCCCGCCAAGGCCGCCCCCGCCAAGGCCGCCCCCGCCAGGAAGCCGGCACCTGCCAGGAAGCCGGCACCCGCCAAGGCGGCACCCGCCAAGGCGGCACCCGCCAAGGCGGCACCTGCCAAGGCCGCGCCTACCAAGACCGCCCCGGCGAAGGCAGTGCCCGCGCAGAAGGCCGCCGCGCCAGCGCCCTCCCCAGCGGCGGCGCCGGAAGCGGCGGTTGCGGCCCCGGCCCCAGCCCCGGTCACTCCAGCAGTGCGGCCCGCACCCCCGGCGGCCCCGCCACCGAAGCCGGCACCGATCGCCCCTGCGGAGAAGTGGAGCAAGAGCGAGCTGTCCGCGGTCCGCAAGGAGCTCGACGAGCAGGCAGCCGAGCTGCGTGCCGAGCTCGACCAGGCGGAGTCGGCCTGGGCCGACCTGCAGCGTGACTCCGGGGAGGGCGCGGGAGACGACCAGGCCGACGCCGGCACCAAGACGTTCGAGCGTGAGCACGAGATGTCGCTGGTGGCCAACAGCCGCGACCTGCTCACCCAGGTCGAGCGCGCGCTCCAGCGGCTGGACCAGGGGACCTACGGCGTGTGCGAGAGCTGCGGCAACCCCATCGGCAAGGCGCGGCTGCAGGCCTTCCCGCGCGCCACGCTCTGCGTCACGTGCAAGCAGCGGGAGGAACGTCGCTGAGCGAGCACCCTCGCCGGGTGGGTGTGCTGGCCGGCACTGCCGCGGCGGTGCTCGCGCTGGACGTGGTGAGCAAGCTGGTCGTCGTCGCCAAGCTGAGCGACCGCGACCCCGTCGAGCTGCTCGGCGGCCTGCTCAAGCTCCACCTGACCCGCAACCCCGGTGCCGCCTTCGGGATGGCCGGCAGCGCCACGGTCATCTTCACGTTGGTCGCCGTCGCGGTCGTGGTGGTGATCGTCCGCTCTGCCCGTCGGCTGCGCAGCGTCGGCTGGGCGGTGGTGTTCGGCCTGGTGCTCGGCGGCGCGCTCGGCAACCTCAGCGACCGCGTGTTCCGCGCGCCTGGCCCCCTGCGTGGCCGGGTGGTCGACTGGCTGGAGCTGCCGCACTGGCCGATCTTCAACCTGGCCGACTCGGCGATCGTGTGCGGCGCCGTACTCGCTGTCCTGCTCTCCCTGCGCGGTGTCGGCGTGGACGGCCGCCGGGAAGGCACCACGTAGCCTGATCCGGTGACCGGCCGCCGCAGTCTTCCCGTGCCCGAAGGGCTCGACGGGCTTCGGCTGGACGCTGCCGTGTCGCGCATGTTCGGCCTCTCCCGCACCACCGCAGCCGACCTCATCGGGACCGGCGCGGCCCTGGTCGACGGGCGACCGGCCGGCAAGGGCGACCGCGTCTCCGGTGGGGCCTGGCTCGACGTGGACCTCCCGGGTCCCGCTGAACCGGTGGTCATGCGTGCCGAGACCGTCGAGGGCCTGGTGGTCGTGTACGACGACGACCACGTTGTCGTCGTCGACAAACCGGTGGGTGTGGCGGCCCACCCCAGCCCCGGCTGGGAAGGCCCGACGGTGATCGGCGGGCTCGCCGGGCTCGGCTACACGGTCAGCACGAGCGGAGCGGCGGAGCGGCAGGGCGTGGTGCACCGGCTCGACGTGGGGACGAGCGGGCTGATGGTGGTGGCCAAGAGCGAACTGGGCTACAGCAACCTCAAGCAGGCGTTCCGCGACCGCACCGTCGACAAGACCTACCACGCGCTCGTGCACGGCCATCCCGACCCGAGCAGCGGCAC
This sequence comes from Frankiaceae bacterium, assembly GCA_030840515.1. GTDB lineage: Bacteria > Actinomycetota > Actinomycetes > JAVEEJ01 > JAVEEJ01 > JAVEEJ01. Next base: position 7,028 of record JAVEEJ010000049.1, read on the forward strand.
CGTGGACGCGCCGATCGACCGACACCCCAAGCACGACTGGCGCTTCGCCGTCGTCGCCGACGGCAAGCCGAGCGTGACCCACTACCGCACGCTCGAGGCGTTCCGGGCCGCCAGTCTCCTCGAGATCGACCTCGAGACCGGGCGCACGCACCAGATCAGGGTGCACATGGCCGCCGTGCGGCACCCGTGCGTGGGCGACCTCACCTACGGGGCCGACCCGACCTTCGCGAAGCGCCTTGGGCTGACTCGGCAGTGGCTGCACGCCAGGCGGCTCGGTTTCGCGCACCCGAGCACGGGGGAGCCGCTGGTCTTCGAGAGCGACTACCCCGCTGACCTGCAGGCAGCGCTCGACACCGTCCGCGAGGAGTCAGCGTGAGCCGCGTACGGCAGCTCGACGACCGGCTCTTGCCGCGGCCCGCCGCGTGGCTGCGCCACGCTGCGACGACCCTGCAGGCGTGGGTCGACCGCATCCCGCGTCCCGAGCCGCAGGAGGACCTCCCCGACGAGGTGGAGGTCCCGCTGGGCACACGGCTGCGTGCCCTCGACGACCGCTACGCCCGCAGTGGCCCGCTCGGCTTCCTGGCCGAGGTGCCCCAGCTCGCCGCCGTACTCGTAACCCTCTTGCTGTCCGCCAGTGCGTTCACCGTGGCGGCCCGGCAGACCCCTGCCAGTCAGCAGGCAGCCAGTCCCGGGCAGCCCGACCGGGTCGAGGGCAGGGACCCCAGCCTGGCGTTCGTGGGGATCCAGCCGGGCGCGGCCGTGGCGACCTACATCGATGGCGCCCGCAAGCGCCTCGACGAGATCACCCAGCCCGACGCATCGGTGGTGGGGCTCATGGTCTTCGACCACTACGTGACCGCTGCCCAGGCGGCCCAACTGGCCGACCCGACCCGACCCACGCGGGCCTACTACGCGACTCGCGGCAAAGGACTGCCCGGCGAGACTGCCTACGCGCCGGTCGTCGACATCACCAGGGACCTGCCACCTCAGCTCAAGGCCGCCGCCAACCAGCTCATGGTGCGGGTCAAGCAGAACGAGCAGCTCGCGCCGACGATCGCCGGCAACAACG
>JAVEEJ010000239.1 GCA_030840515.1 Frankiaceae bacterium
GAATGGTGGACGTGACGTGCAGCAGCGCCCGGGTGACCCAGACCGGTCTCCCGCCCGGGAGCGACTTCGAGGTCGTCCTGCTCGACCCCGGCACAACCGTTCGCGAGCTGGCCAGTGCCCGGGTGCATAGCGACACCCAGGGACGCATCGACGTGCGGCTCGGCTTCACCCTCGGGGGGGCCGACCGCCTGCACGCCGAGGTGGAGCAGCTAGGCAGCGGCACCGAGTACGGCGAGACCGGCGTGGACATCGGCGCTCGTTGCCGTCCGGCAGCAGCCGGGCACAGACGCACGTTCCCCTTGGTGCTGGGCCTCGTGGCACTGGTGGTCGCAGCCGGCTGCGCGCTCGGCTTCGCCCGAAGCCGTGGTCGGCACCGATGACCGCGCGCATGGTCGGCGTCGCCGGCAGCGGCTCGCTCCTTCTGCTGGACACCAAGCCGGCGGATCTCTCCCTCGTCGCGCCGTACGTCGACACGAATGCCGAGGCAGTGCCGGGAGACCCGCTGCTGACGGTGCGCTTCGTCGACCGGCTTCCCCGACGCGAGCTTCGCCTGGTGGGCGAGCGCCATGCCGTCGACGACCGGGCACTTCTCATGCGATCGGGTGCCGGATGGGCGCGGCTGCCGCTCGGGGATGCGAACGCCGGTGACGAGCTGGTCTGCGAGCGACGAGTCGACGAGGTGCCGCACCTGGTCGACCTGCTCAATCTGGCCGCGCTGCACCGGGGCGCGCTACCCCTGCACGCCGCCGCTCTGGCGCGCGACGGTGCCGGAGTGCTGCTCGTCGGCTGGTCCAAGGGTGGCAAGACGGAGGCGGTGCTCGCCCGAACCGCGCGCGGCGACCGACTGGTCGCCGACGAGTGGGTGCATCTCGACAGCCAGCTGACTGCCCGGGCCCTTGGCTACCGCATGCGGATCTGGGCCTGGCAGCTCGCCCAGGCTCCCCACGTCGCCGGCCGCCTCAGCGCGAAGGAGCGCCGACGGCTGGCCGCAGTCGGCACACTGCTGCGGGTGGCGCCGCAGGCGGTCAGGTCTCCGCTGGAGCGCCGTCACGGCAGCTACCTGCGACCGGAGGCGGCGTTCCCCGGCCAGCTCGCCGCTGCCGCAGTCGTCTCGCAGGTCGTCCTCCTCGAGTCGCACGACGTCTCGGACGTGACATCGATGGAAGCGGATGCGGGACTCGTGGCAGAACGCGCCGCCGCGTCCACCCGCTTCGAGCGGCGCGGGCTGATGGAGTCCTACGCGGCGCTGCGCTACGCCTTGCCTGGCATCAGCGACAGCCGGTTGGACGAGGCCCACGCGATCGAGCTGGCAATGGCGCGCGAACGGCTCGGGCAGCTGCCCGCGCGCGTCGTCGCACACCCTTACCCGGTCGACCTCGACCGGCTCGGCGACGTCGTCTGATCCTGCGCGAGCCGCGCCCAGACGAGGGTGAACAGCTCGGCGCTGATCGTGTCTGGTGGGCGCTGCCCGTCGACGACGGTCACGTCGAGCTCAGCGGCTGCACGGCGATAGCGAGCCGTCAGCCGTTCGAGGTCGGCGAGCCCGTACTGCTCCTCCTTGCGGCGCAGCGCCTCCTCGGGTGAGACGAGCAGCAGCACCGCGGTCGCGGGCCTCGGAATCAGCCTGCGCAGCAGCGCCCTGGCCACCCGCCCACAGCGCACCCCGTAGTCGTCACGCAGCTGGACGACGGCGTCCACGAGGTAGCGGTCGTGGATCACCGTTCGGCCCTGCTTCACGTGCAGCGCCGTGGCCCGTCGCTGCGACATCGCGGTGAGCGTCACCACGACGTAGGCCCAGACAGTCCCCACCAGGCGGCTGCCCTCGCGCAGCGAGCGCGCGGCGGATCGCTCGGGATCAGCACCGGGAAGTTGGACGCTGCGCACTGCGCCGGCCGGCCGCTTGCGCAGTGCTCGGGTGAGCCGGGCCACCGGCCGCGCGATGGAGTCCAGACGGCGGTCGGCAGCGACGCGCGTCCACTCGACCGCGCATGGCACTCCCGCACGGGCGAGGGAGTCGCGAAGCGCACGTGCCTGCAGCGACTTGCCTGCGCCGTCCACGCCGCTCAACGCCAGCACTGCTGGTGCGGCCGTCACGAGCTCGCTCGGCCCGCGCAGTCGGTCGAGCTCGCGGCGTGCCTCAGCCCTGTCGGTGGCTGTGACGCTGGCCCCTGCCAACCCGCGCTCGAGGTGCGCAAGCGCACGCCACAGTCCCCAGTCCAGTCCGCGCTTCAGGGCGGCCCGCCAGGCATCAGGGTCCTGCTGCAGGGCCTGCCTCGCCAGCGCTACGACGTCCGTCGTCTCGACGGCCGGGTCCGACACCAAGCGCTCCGCGGCGAGGAGCAGCTGGTGTCGCGCAGCAGGCTGCACCAACCCATCGACGATCCCGGATGCCTCCAGCAGCTCGTCGAAATGCGGGTGCGCGCGCACCCGCAGCGCCTCAACGCCATCGGCACCGAGCCGCGCCCACGTGGGTCCGACGGCGACAAAGCCGAGCTCGCCCAGGGCCCGCCCCGCGAGCGGCACCGCGTCGTCGCGCACGAGCAGCTCTGACGGTGCGGCCAGGTGCGCCCCGAACCAGACTCCCTCCGGCCCCACGGCATCGTGCAGGGCCGAGAGGACCGCGGCGCGGATCATCGGTTGCGCCGCAGGATGAGGTCGTTCAGGTAGGCCAGCGCAGGCCGGGGGTCACTCCATGACAGCAAGCTGTGGGTTGCACCGACGGCGTAGCGCAGGGTGGAGGGCACGTCGTGTTGGCTCAGCGCGCGCCGGAGGTCGCCGGCCAACCACTGGTAGCGCACACCGACGCGGCCGGCTGGCGCAGCCGACACCGGCTCGCCCACTGCCATCGCGCCCCACATCGCCGCCAGGGGCAGGCCCGCTGCCTCCGCGAGCGCGAGCGACCCGTAGAAGCGTCCGTTGACATCGATCAGACGCGGGACCCCATCGCGGTCGACGAGGAACTGCAGCTGGCACAGCCCCCACCACCCGAGGTCGGCGAGGAAGGCGTCCACTCCTTCGTGCAGCTCGCGGTCGCACGCGACCGAGCGGGCGCGGACACTGACCCCCGCCCCGGAAGGCCAGACGCGCTCCGCGACCTGCTGCTGGCGGGCGACCACCCGGCCGCCAGGAGCAGTCAGGGTGATCACGGAGAGCAAAGGGCCCGAGACCTGCTCTTGCACGATGGCCGGCACTCCGCTGGCCTCCAGCGCGGCGACCGCTTCGGACAGCTCTGTCTCATCGCGGGCGACCTGGATCGCGAAGCGACTGCGGTCTCCGACGTCTCCCCCGAGCCAGTGCCGCCGCGCCTTCACCACCACGGGAAAGCCTGCCGACGTGCCCGGCCGGGGCACAGACAAGCCCGCATATCCAGCGAGCTCCGCCGCCACGGCCTTGTCGAAGCAGCGCTCGACGACCTCGTGGTCCGGCATGGGAACGACCGCGGCGATCTTGGCGCGGCACTTCGACAGGGTCAGCACCTCGGCGTCGCCGACCGCGAAGACGACGTCGTACCCGCCCCCGTCGACGGCGGCGGCCACCGCCTCGGTGAAGGCGTCCTCGCCGGCCTCGGCCAGAGGGACGTGGTGCCAGCGCGCGCAGTGCCTCGAACGCTGCGCGTGACCGGTGCGTCCCTGGCTGCCGACCCCGACGCGCCATCCGGCACGCGCCAGGCCCCGCACAGCCGCGAGGGCTCCCCGATTCCACCGGTCCCCCACGACCAGCGCCGAGCGAAGGTGGCTGATCGGGTCTCCCGGCACACTTGGCGACGTGATCTCCCAGCCTAGCCCCGCCGCCGTGCTCGTCGTCGATGACGGGCGCTCGGCAACGGGCCTGGCCGTCATCCGTGAGCTGGCCCGCGGAGGACACCGCGTCGGGCTGGCCACGGCCCTGCCGCGGTCCTTCGTCGCGCGCTCGCGCTTCGTGTCTGCCTGCCATGAGCTACCCGCGGCTCGCCACGACCTGCAGGGCTTCCTCGCCGCCGTGGCCGGTGCTGCGGCGGGGTACGACGTGGTGATCCCGACCGGTGACGTCGAGGTGCTCGCGCTTGCCGCGGAGCGCGAGCAGATCCCCGCGGAGCTAGCCGTGGCAGAGCACGCGTCGCTGGTCAGGCTGCTCGACAAGCTGGAGCTCAGCCATGCCGCGGCTCAGGCCGGTGTGCCCAGCCCGCGCACCTGGCCCGCCGCTGACCTGCCGGCTGATGCACCCGAGTGGCTCGCCCTGAAGCCTCGCCTGCACTGGCACCCGGAGCACCCAGGGGCGGGCACCGAGCCGACCCGCATCCTCGCCCGGTCAGCCGTCGCTTCCCGCGCAGCCGGGTCCGGGCTCTTGGTGGCCCAGGAGCTGGTGCGCGGCAGCCTCACTGCCCTCGTCCTGGTGCTCGACCGCGACGGCCGTGTCGTGGGCCGGCACCAGCAGGTGGCCGACACGGTCTACCCGGCGGGAGCCGGCAACTGCGTGCGCGGCCGCACCGTGCCCGTCGACGAAGCGCGGGTCGAGGACGCGCGGCGGTTGCTGTCTGCGGTGGGCTTCTGGGGTCTTGTGCAGCTCGAGTACGTCGAATCGCCCGGCGAGCCGCCGGCCCTGGTTGACGTCAATCCCCGGCCCTACGGATCGATGGGCTTGGCGGTAGCCGCCGGGCTGGCTCCGTCGCTCGCCCTCGTCGACGTGGCGCTACGCCGTCCCTGCCCGCCGCGGGAGAGCCGAGCAGGGCAGACCTACTCCTCCCTCGGGCTCGACCTTCGCCGCGCGCTGACCTCGCGCGAAGGCGGGCTGCTCAGCGACATCGGCCACACCCTGCGGCTCGCCCGACCGGCCGCGCACGCCGTCTGGGACCCGGACGACCGCAAGCCGGCCACAGCTCAGTGGCGACTGACCTCACGCCGCCTCGCGCGTCGGCTCATCCGCGGCGCAGCAACGACCGCACCAGGCTGAAGCGCTCGCCCTCGCGGTCGCCGAGCACCACCACCACGAGCAGGTGCGCCAGCCCGGCGATCGCCAGACGGAGCAGCAGCGGGCCGGGGCAGAGCAGCATGACCGCCGCCACGACGACACCACCCACCAGTGGCACGCGGACACTGGCGGCGAGCTGCGGACGGCAGCCCTCACGACGCAACAGGAACAGCGACACCGCTGCCTGCACCGCGTAGGAACCGGTCGTCACGGCCGCAGCTGCGGCGATGCCGTAGACGGGGATCAGCAACAGGTTGCCGACCAGGTTGGCAGCCGTGGCGGCCAACGCGGCGGGGAGCATGTGCCGCGCCTTGCCGATGGCCTGCAGCGAGGCGCTGCCCAGGTAGGCGGCCCCGTAGGTCAACGGCGCCAGCGCGAGCCAGCGCAGTGAGCTCGATGCGGCGTCGACGTACTCGCCTCCGTAGAGCAGCCGGATGATCCCGGGCGCTTCCACCAGGCACACCACGGCAAAGGGCACGTAGAGGACCGCCGCGGCGGCGTAGCCCTGCTCGAAGTAGCTGCCGGTGCGGGCCGCGTCACGGCTGGCGCTCATCACCGGGAACACGGCTGACCGGATGGAGAAGACCACGAAGAGCATCGCCTCGAACAGCTTGTAGGCAGCCGCGTAGTGCGCCACCGCGCGGTCGCCCTCGAACGCCGAGACGATGACGACGTCGAGGCGGAAGAGGGCCATCAGGACGATCGCCGAGACCCCCACCGTGCGCGCGCGGCGCTCGAACGCCATCAGGTCCGCCCGCGTGATCCGGCCAAGCCCGAGGCCGGTGCGCCGCCCGGCGACCGCGGTTGCGCCGACGCCCACCATCGCGCCGGAGAGCAGCGCGAGCCCGAGCCCGCGTGGGCCGAACCCCAACACGCAGGAGGCGGAGGCGAGGGCCGCCGTCGTCAGCCGCTGCACCACGAGAGCCACCGACGTCGCCTTCAGGTCCTGCATCGCGCCGGCCGCGCCGCGCACCGTGTCGGTGCAGATCTCCAGGTGCTGGGCCGCGAGGACGAGCGCGAGGGTGACCCCGAAGACCGCACCGCCGCCGTGCGAGCCGGTCG
>JAVEEJ010000331.1 GCA_030840515.1 Frankiaceae bacterium
GCGCCGCCTGGGTGGCTGCTGGACTTACCTAGCCGTCGCTGCCGTGACCGCCGCCGTCGTCGCTGCCGCCGCCACCAGAGCCGCTGTCGTCGCTGCCGCCGCCACTGGAGCCGCTGCCGCTGGAGCCGCTGCCACTGTCGTCGCTGCCACCAGAGCCGCTGCCGCTGGAGCCGCTGCTACCACTGTCGTCGCTGCCTGACCCACTGTGGCCGCCGCTGTCGTCCGCCGACTCACGCGGCTCAGGGGTTGCGTCGTCGGAGCCGTGACCGCCGCTTGTGCCGCCGTGGTCGTCAGTGGCGTCCTCGCCCGCGTCGTGGTTGGCGCCGTCGTCGGCCCCGCCACCCCTGCGGTCCTCACTGGCCTCCGGGGTCGGGTCGACACCGTTGTCGTCACCCGGCTCGGGGGTTGCCTCGGGCGTCACGTCATCGGCGCCGTGACCGTGCGTGCCGACGGGTGCGTGGTTGTCGTCGATGGGCTGGGAGTTGCCTGAGCCCGTGCTGCTGTCGGAGAAGGGAGAGCCCGCCAGTGCGAAGGCTGCAGCGCCGGTGACGCCCGTGAGGACGACCGCACTGCCGATGACGATGGGGAGCTTGATGAGGTTCCGGTTGATGTTCATGGCATGACAGTGCGGCCGGTCGGGTCTATCGCACCATCGGACCGCAGTCCTAGGACCCGAGCCAGTTCTCGGCGCACACACCCGAACCAACCGGCGCAAAGCGGGCTCTTCTCCAGCAGCAACCGTCGAGGAGGAGCACATGCGCATCGCTCGCGTTTCCGTGGTCGGCGTGCTCCTCGCCGTCGGACTCTCATCTCCCACCGCCCTCGCCGGACCTAGTCAGCGCCTCACCGTCACGGGCAGCGGCACGGTGTCGGTCGACTGGAGGGTGACCGGCTCCACCCGGCTGGACTTCTCTCGCGTGGCGATGACCACCCACGGTGACGTTGTCGCGTTCGCGGTGGAGCGCCTTGCCAGTCACGAGATCGTCGCGATGGCCGCGGACGCGCCGCGGCTCGAGTACGACGTGCACTCTCCGGTGTTCGGCGACTACCCGAACTCGAAGATCGGGCCGGAGCACACCGTCGACGAGGTGGTCCTCACGCCCGGTCGCTACCGGCTTCGGCTGGTGGCACACGGCGAGAGCACCGTCGTCGTACCCGTGACCTCGGGACGAGGCGCGAGCCTTCGCGCGCGCGTCCCTTCAGCCGGGACCGCGCTGCTCGCCGACCCTCGCGTCAACGGATCGTCAGCCTCCCTGTGGCAGCACGACTTCCTCTTCCGCGGCAAGGCCATGGGACTGCTGGCCACCCACGAACACACGTACATCTACGGCATGAGTGCGATGGATGAGTGCGTCCAGCAGCTGACCGAGAGCGGCCCCGGTCCGTGCCGGGCGCATCCCACGATGGCCGGCGCCACCGCGTTCGGGGGTGCTGCTGTCGGAGACGGCTGGTGCCGGTCGACGCTCTACTTCAACTCGGCGTGGATTCCCACGGGGCGCTTCCGGGCTGAGGTGACGACGGCGACCGTCGGCGTCGACAAGGAGATGCTGGTCCTGTTCGCCCTCATCGAACCCACCCGCTGAGCCCCGGCCCGCGCTCGGCGGTCGGCTGGCGGTGGCCCGGATAACCTGGCCCCATGAAGTGGCGAGTCGGTGAGCCGCTTCCCCGGGACGCCGTCGTGCACGTCGCCGGTCACCGCGGTCTCGTCGGGTCAGCCGTCTGGCGTCACCTCGAGGCGCAGGGATTCAGCAATCTCATCGGTGTGAGCAGCAGGGAGCTCGACCTGCGAGACCGATCGGGCGTCGACGCCTTTTACGACGACACCAGGCCCGACGTGGTGGTCATCGCGGCGGCGAAGGTCGGCGGCATCCTGGCGAACTCCACCTACCCCGCCGACTTCCTGTCCGACAACGTGCGCATCCAGACCAACCTGCTCGACGCAGCGGCTCGCGTGGGCAGCCAGCGCGTGCTCTTCCTCGGCAGCAGCTGCATCTACCCCAAGCTCGCGCCGCAGCCCATCCGCGAGGACTCGTTGCTGACGGGGCCGCTGGAGCCGACAAACGATGCCTACGCCATCGCGAAGATCGCGGGCGTGCTGCACGTCCAAGCGCTACGACGTCAGCACGGGCTCCACTACATCTCGGCGATGCCCACCAACCTCTACGGCCCGGGGGACAACTTCGACCTGCAGAGCTCGCACGTGCTTCCCGCGATGATCCGCCGCTTCCACGAGGCCAAGGAGTCGACGCCAGAAGCGAGTACGGGGCGCGCGGCGAAGGTGACGCTGTGGGGGACCGGTGCCCCGCGCCGGGAGTTCCTTCACGTCGACGACCTCGCCGTCGCGGTCCTCACTCTGCTCGAGCGCTACGACGACCCCGCTCCGATCAACGTCGGCGTGGGGGAAGACGTCACGATCAAGCAGCTCGCCCAGCTGGTGGCTGACGTCGTCGGCTTCACCGGCGAGACCGAGTGGGACTCCTCCAAGCCTGACGGAACACCGCGCAAGCTGCTCGACGTGAGCCGCATCCACGACCTGGGGTGGACGGCGCAGATCGGGCTGCGGGAAGGGATCGCTTCGACGTTCGAGTGGTTCCGGGCGCAGGGCTGAGGCCTCGCTAGCGATCCGCCCGGACGTCGCGTCCCGCGAGCTGGTCTTCGATGAGCCGCAGGTCCGCGTCGGTCATCAGGCCGGCGAGGTCCTCCCAGTGCGTCTGCGCTTTCCAGCCCAGCTCGGCCTCGGCCTTCGACGGGTCGCCGAGCAGCTGGTCAACCTCAGCAGGCCGGTAGTAGTTGGGGTCGACCTCGACGTACTCGTTCCAGTCCAGGCCCGCTCGCACGAAGCTCGCCTCGACGAACTGCCTGACCGTGGCGCCCACTCCCGTGGCGAGGACGTAGTCCTGTGGGCGGTCGGCCTGCAGCATCCGCCACATGCCCTCGACGTACTCGGGGGCGTAGCCCCAGTCCCGCACCGCGTCGAGGTTGCCGAGGTAGAGCTTGCTCTGGATGTCGTGCTTGATCCGGGCGACAGCACGCGTGATCTTGCGCGTTACGAACGTCTCGCCCCGGCGCTCCGACTCATGGTTGAACAGGATCCCGTTGCAGGCGAACAAGTCATAGGACTCGCGGTAGTTCACCGTCGCCCAGAACGCGTAGATCTTCGCCACCCCGTAGGGGGAACGCGGGTGGAACGGCGTCGTCTCACTCTGTGGCGGCGGACTCGAGCCGTAGAGCTCCGACGTACTCGCTTGGTAATAACGCGTCGCGACCTTCGATGCGCGGATCGCTTCGAGCATCCGCATCGCGCCGAGACCCGAGACGTCGCCGGTGTACTCGGGCACCTCGAAGCTGACCTTCACGTGGCTCTGCGCGCCCAGGTTGTAGACCTCATCGGGGCAGACATCCCGCAGCAGGTTCACCAGGGCGGAGGAGTCCGCGAGGTCGCCGTAGTGCAGGTAGAGGTGACGGTGCTCGACGTGGGGGTCCTCGTAGATCTGGTCGAGGCGCGCGGTGTTGAAGCTCGAGGAGCGCCGGACGATGCCGTGCACCTCATAGCCCTTCGCCAGAAGCAGCTCGGCGAGGTACGACCCGTCCTGGCCGGTGATGCCAGTGATCAGCGCGGACTTGGTCATGCGGGGCGAGAGCTCCCTCAGGCTTCTGGTGACGGACCGGCGGTGCGCGATGAGGGTAGCCGTCATCGCGCGTGCGCTATGGAACGGTGACGATGGGGTAGGAGCCGAGCGCCAGGCCCGACGAACTGCCCTGAGGAGCGCCATGTCCAGCACCTGTGCCAACTGCGGGCAGCCGCTCGCCCCCGCCGCCCAGTTCTGCGCCTTCTGCGGGTCGCCGCGGGCCGATGCCGCCGCGAGTGCTGCGACCACGGCCATGCCGACGGCGTCCGCATCACCGCCGCCGATGTCCGCCCCGGAGACTCCCCCTCCTGGCCTTGGTGGTCCCACGACGGGCTCGGCCTGGGCTGCCGGCTCGCCGGCGCCGGCGTACTCGTCGCCTCCGCCCGTCGCCCGCCACGGCCACAACCCGAGCGAGGTGCTCTTCGGCTCGCTGGACCCCGCGACGGTCCTCGTGTTCGCCGCGACCGCACTGGCGCTCGGTCTGCCGGACTTCGTGTACGCCGTCGCACTGCGAGACGGCCGGATCGGGAGCGGGGCGAAGACGGCGCTGGCGCTCCTACTCCTGCTCACGATCGCGGCGGCTGCCGTTGGTGCGGTCGCTGCATGGAAGCGACTGAAGGCCGCGGCCGAGACGAGCAGCGCGGCGCGGCTCGTGTTCGGCTTCGGGGTGCTGGCCGGCGTGCTCGCGCTCTTGGAGCTGCTGGCGGCGCTGAGCCGCGGGTGATGCTGATCGCGGCTGCCGCCAAGGCTGCCCGGTAGCGCTGGTCCGAACGGCTGGTCCCCGGGCTGGATCCAGGCGACCGATTGGCCCCATATGGGGCGATCCTGGCCGCCTGAGCAGGAGGAACGCTCTCGAGCGCGAACAATCCCCTGTCGCCGTGCATCCCAGCGGGCGTCGCGTGGGGCCGGCGTACCGGCCCGCTCGAGGTGGGGTCCCCCGTGCTGTTGAATCGACTTGCCGTGCGTGGCAGCGCTGCGGTCGCCGCAGCGGTTCTCCTGGTGGGCGGTGTGGCCGGGTCGGCCAGCGCCGCCGTCCCTGCTGTCGCGAGGATCAGCCTCTCCGAGGTCAGTGCCAACTCGACCGGCAGCATCTCGATTGAGGTCACCAACCCCGCGGCTACCGGTGGCTTGACCGCCAGCAAGAACCCGGCGATCAACTCGGTGCGGATCTTCCCGCCCCTCACCAGCAGCGGTGCCCCGACCGCGACGCTCGACACGGCCGGCGCCACCACTGGGTTCAGCGCAGCACGCACGACCGATGGGTCAGGGTTCCGGTTCACCGCCACCGGCCCTGCGGCCACCGGGTCGAGCCCGCTCAAGAGCAGCACTCCGGGCATCGCCGATGCCGGGAAGGCCATCTTCAAGCTCGGTGTCAGCTATCTGCCGCAGGCCGCCGATGCTGTCGGCCAGTGGCGCGTGCAGACGTCCACCGACGGCGGCAGCAGCTACACCGACGCCGCGGCCAACGGCGCCTCCGAGCTCACCCAGACCGTGCACACCCTGTCGATCCTGACCTACCCGCTGACTCTGTCCGGCGGGCTGCGCGCGGGCAAGGTCACTCAGGGCCAGACCGGCATCACGGTGTCCTACGTGCTGAAGAACGTGGGCACCCAGGCCGCCACGGTGACCCTGGGCGCGAGCAACGTTGTGGGTGATGCCGCTCCGAGCACCACGGCCGTGATCGGCCCTGGGGAGACCTTCGGCTACTCGGCTCCGGTCAGCTTCCCACGCAACGGCACCCGGGCTCGCGCGATGGCTTCGCAGGTGTCCGGCAGCAGCGCGGCGGGTGCGGTCGGCTCGAAGACCATCTGGACCAACGAGTACGTCGTGCAGGCCCCGGCGGCCTTCAGCTGCACCAACCTCACGCCGACTCTGGCCCACGGTGGTGAGCTCATCCGTCCCAAGGTCGACATCGCCCAGGCGACGGTGAGCAACGGCGTGGAGGGGGCCACCTTGCAGCCGGCCGGCACTTCGCTCGGCTACGGCACGGGGATCGTCGGCGGCAGCACGCCGCTGGTCTCCTCGCAGCCCACCACAGCCGGCGCCACGCAGACAGCGGTTGCCTTCGCTGACGCAAGGACCAGCGGCGGCTCGGCCGACCGCAGCTACCCCGTGAGTCTCACCGTCGGTGGGATCGACCTCAACGGCGCGGCCGTCGCGCAGTCGGCCGTGGGCTGCTCCGGCGTCTCCAACCTGACGGTGGACGTGACCTCCCCGGTCGCCGCGGTCACCGTCACGACGCCGCAGCACCGGCCGACCGCGGTAGGCGAGGCTCCGGGAGCCACCACCGGGGACTACGTGGCCAAGAACAAGGACGCCCTCACGGTCGGCGGCACGATCAGCGACGGTGGCAGTCCCGCAGCCGCCGACACCACCTCGGTCCCCACGTGCACGCTCCACGAGTACGGCAGCGTGGGGCCGATCACGCCCCAGGACATCCCCTGCACCAACAAGGCGGGTGTGCTCAGCGCCACCGCGGCTCCGCAGTACAACCCGACGGCGACCAGTGCGCAGCTCGAGGTCACCGTGCGCGACACCGCGGGCAACGTCTCCGCCCCCGCGCTGTCAGCGGCGTGGACCGTGGACACGCAACCGCCGGCCTTCGACGAGCTGGCCAGCACCACAACGACCCCGAGCACGATCGTGCTCAAGACCGATGAGCTCGTCGCCTTCGGCTATCAGGCCGCCGACTGGACCGTGACGGAGGGAGGCACTCGCCACCTCGTCGCCTCCGTCACCGGCAATGGGGGCGCCGGCAAGTTCGGCGACAGCATCACGCTGACACTCCGAGACACGCTCCCGGAGGACGCCACTCCCACGGTCACCTACGCGGCGGCCCCCGGCTCGACTGCAGCCGTCGACGGAGCGGGCAACCGCCTGGTGGACCCCGTCACCGTGCTCGACGGCGTGGCGCCTCGCACGCCGACGCTGACCGCGGTGGATGCGAACGGCCGTCAGCTCGGGGCCTTCTACACCAACCACAACCGCCCCGCGTTCACGCTCGGCGCCGTCTCCGCCGGCCACACGGCCTCCGTCTACCGCGATGACAACGTCAACGGTGTGGTCGACAGCGGCGAGGTGGCGCTCTGCTCGGCCACCAACACCTCCGGTCTGGCGCAGATCATCTGCCAGACCGACGCGGCGCAGCCCGAGGGCGACTACCAGGTGCTCGTGCAGACGGTGGATCCCAACGGCAACGTCTCGGTGGCGCGTGCCGTCGAGCGGGTCGTCATCGACCTCAGCCCTGCTGTCATCACGGGCTTCGAGACGGACTCGGGCGGGATCCTGGTCAGCTTCGACGAGCCGGTCACCGGACGGGACGACGCCAACGACTGGTTCGTGTCAGGTCCCAGCGGTGTCCGCGTCCAGCCGATCTCGGTGACGTCCGAGGCCAACGGCACCCAGCGCCGCCTGCACTTCAGCAGCGACCCCGGCGAGGCGGCGATCTGGGGCAGTGCGACCTCGGTCAGCTACGCCTTCCAGGGCGCCAGCGGCCGCTATACCGACCTGGCCGGCAACGCCACCCCGGACGGGACCTTCAGCAAGGCGGTATGAACCTCCGAGACAGATCGAGGGCGCTCGGGGAATCCCTCGCGCCGCCGGTTGTTGGGGGTGAACGGGCCTTCCGGGGCAAATCGGCACCTTCCCGGACGTTGGCCCCAAGCCCGCAACTGCCGGTAGATCAGTTCGTTGTCTGAAGCAGGAGCTCTTTGGCTCGCTGCACGCACGCTCGCGCACGCTGGGAGAGACCACCTGATGGCCACGTCGCTCGGGAGTCGGCGCCACGTCGACGCCGTGATCGAGCGTGCGCTTGCCGTCGTGGCCAACGAGGTCACCCTGGGCCCGGCTGAACGGGCCAGCTACACCGTCCGTCAGCACTGGGTCCGCCGCTACTGCCGCGCCCTTGTGGCCGTGGACGCCCTCGCCGTCCTGTTCTCGGGCCTGCTCGCCACCCTGCTGCGGTTCCGCACCGGTACCACGATGGCCTCCGTCGACGGCATCCCCTACCTGTGGCTTTCGGTCCTGGCCGCGCCCGTCTGGCTGCTCGCCTTGGCCATCGGCCGGGCCTACGAGCCTCGCTTCCTGGGAACGGGCTCCGAGGAGTACCGGCGGGTCTTCGACTCGGGGCTGCGCATCATCGCCGGGATCGCGCTCGTCGCCTTCTGCTTCCAGGTCCCGATCAGCCGGCTCTACGTGGCCTTCTCGCTGCTGAGCGCTGTGGTGCTGGTGCTGGGCGGCCGCTACGCCTCCCGTCGGGTGCTGTTCGCCTTCCGTCGTCGCGGGCACTGCGTCCACCGGGTCGTCCTCGCAGGCGACCGCGCTCAGGTGGTCGAGCTCATGCGCCGCCTGCACCGCGTCCCCGCCGCCGGCTTCGAGGTGGTGGGAGCCTGCACTCCCGACGGCGACGAGCAGCTGCTGGTGGGAGACCGTCTCGCGCCGCTGCCGGTCCTCGGCTCCCTTGCCGAGGCGTCCGCCGTGATCAAGGCGGTCAACGCCGACACCATCGCCGTGGCGTCCTCGCCGCGCGTCGGCGCCGATGTCTTGCAGCGGGTTGCGTGGGACCTGGAGGGGTCCGGCGTCGACCTGCTCGTCTCGCCCGGCCTGGTCGACGTCGCCGGTCCGCGCATCCACATCCGTCCCGTGGCGGGCCTGCCCCTGCTCCACGTCGAGGAGCCCGAGCTCTCAGGTGCCCGCCGGGCCACCAAGGCTGCGGTCGACCGCTTGGGTGCCTTCCTCGGCCTGCTGCTGCTGACACCGCTGCTGGTCGCGTGCACCGTTCTCGTGGCGCTCACCTCGTCCGGATCCCCCTTCTTCAGCCAGACCCGGGTCGGCCGTGGCGGTCGGGAGTTCCGGGTCTGGAAGTTCCGCTCGATGTACCTGGACGCCGAGGCCCGGCTCCAGTCGCTCAAGACCGCGAACGAGCACGACGGCGTGCTCTTCAAGATCCGCCGAGACCCGCGCGTCACCCCCGTCGGACGCTGGCTTCGACGGCTCTCGATCGACGAGCTGCCGCAGCTGTGGAACGTGCTCCGGGGGGACATGTCGCTCGTCGGGCCGCGCCCCCCGCTGCCGAGCGAGGTCGAGCAGTACCACGACGACGTGCACCGGCGGCTGATGGTCAAGCCCGGCCTGACCGGGCTCTGGCAGGTCTCGGGCCGGGCCGACCTGGCCTGGGAGGACACCGTCCGCCTCGACCTGTACTACGTGGAGAACTGGTCGCTGGCGCTCGACTTCCAGATCCTCTGGCGCACTGCCGCAGCCGTCATCACCGGCGCCGGCGCCTACTAAGCACCCCCGGCAGACTGTGAAAACGCGGGCGCGGGGACTTTGGCTACGCGCGGCCCTGCTGGCCCCGGCCCTCACCCTCTT
>JAVEEJ010000348.1 GCA_030840515.1 Frankiaceae bacterium
GTGGTCTGGGGCCAGCACCCCGTGTTTCCAGCTACGCCGGGCACCCAGATCGACCTGCCGGGCGGCACGCTCGAGACCGACGCGCACTACGCGCCAGCAGCAGCTGATCTCGTGGCCGGCTCGCGCAGCACCTGGCCGCTCGCCACCGGGCTCAACGGCGTCGTCGATGTCTCGGTCGTCCCGCCGGGGCCCTGCGAGCGCTACCTGGACGTGACCAACCTGCCGGAGCCCTGGGCCGCCGTCCGCGATCCCCAGCGCGGCGTGGGCGTGACCATCAGCTTCGACGAGACGCTCTTCAAGCACCTGTGGGTCTGGCTCGAGGCAGAGGGCACCGACTTCCCGTGGCTCGGCCAGGTGCGCTATCTCGGCGTGGAGCCGCACTCGTCCTGGCCGGGCACGGGCCTCGCCGCTGCGATCGAGGACGGCCGCGCCACCCGCATCCCCCCACGCGGAGCGCTGCAGACCTGGGTGAGCCTGCGTGTCTTTGCCGCCGACCAGCGCCGCGTGACTGGGGTGCGCAGCGACGGCTCGCCGGTGTTGGCCTAGTCGTGACTGACTGCCCTCCCGACCTCGCGGCGTTCGTGCTGGGGCAGACGAACCTTCAGGGTCCGCTGACGTGCACACCGCTGACAGGCGGTGTGTCGTCGGACATCTACCTCGTCAGCTCCGATGACCGCGCCGTCGTCGCCAAGCGCGCGCTCCCGCAGCTGCGGGTCGCCGCGGTGTGGCAGGCCCCCGTTGAGCGGTCCGGCTCCGAGGCCGCCTGGCTCGAGGTCGCGGACGACCTGGCGCCCGGGTTCGCGCCGCGCCTCCTCGGCTACTCCCCGGATCACGGCTGGTTGCTCATGGAGCACCTCGACCCTGGCAGCCATCAGATGTGGAAGGACGAGCTGCTCGGAGGCCGCGTCGACGTTGCACTCGCCGAGCAGCTAGGCGTACGCCTCGGCTCCCTGCACTCCGCCACCGCGGCCCGCCCCGACCTCGCGCAGCGCTTCGCGACTGACGAGCTCTTCGACGCGCTGCGCCTCGACCCTTATCTGCGGGCCCTGCTGCCCTTGCATCCCCTTGTCGCGCACCGCCTCGAGGAGCTGCTCGAGCGGACCGCCGCCACGCGGTTGGCGCTGGTCCACGGCGATGTCTCGCCCAAGAACGTCCTGGTCGGACCGAAGGGCCCAGTGCTGCTCGACGCGGAGTGCGCGTGGTGGGGCGACCCCGCCTTCGACGTGGCCTTCCTGCTGACCCACCTCGTCGCCAAGTCTGTGCACCTCCCTGCGCACTGCACGGCCTTCTGTGACGCGATCGCCGCCTTCGTCGACGGCTATGCCAGCCAGATCGACTGGGAGCCGGTGCCCGACCTGCTCGGGCGCGTGGCCACTCTGCTTCCCGCGCTTGTTCTGGCTCGTGTCGACGGCAAGTCACCGCTGGAGTACTTGGACAGCGGCTCCCGCGACGAGCTGCGCGACCGGGCGTTGGCCGTCTTGCCCGGCGGACCACTCGACCTCGGGATGACCCTCGAGCTGCTCACGTGAAGGTCACCGACGTTCGCGGCAGGAGGGTCTGGGACTCACGCGGTCGTCCCACCGTCGAGGTAGAGGTGCACTGCGGTGACGTGAGTGCCCGGGCCATCGCGCCGGCCGGAGCCTCACGCGGCTCTGCCGAGGCGGTAGACCGTCGCGACGGCGGCACCCGGCTCGGCGGCATGGACGTCACCGAAGCCGTCGCCGCGGTCAACGAGGAGGTCCGGGCGGTCCTGCTCGGTGTCGACGTGATGGACCAGGGCCGCGCCGACCAGCTCCTCGACGAGCTCGACCCATCCCCCACCCGTGAGCGGCTCGGTGGGAACGTCACCACAGCCGCGTCGCTCGCCGTTCTCCACGCCGCCGCTGCGTTGCGCGGCGTGCCCGTGTGGATGCAGCTGGGCGGCGGTGCTCCCACGGCGCTGCCCCGGCCGGAGGTCCAGATCATCGGCGGCGGAGCTCACGCCGCGCGCACCGTCGATGTACAGGACTTCATGATCGTGCCGATGTCGGCACGGAACGTCGATGAGGCGTTGGTCCAGGCCGCCGAGGTCTACCTCGGAGTGGGAACGGCCCTGAAGTCGCGCGGCCGCGTGAACGGCGTGGCCGATGAGGGCGGTCACTGGCCCGAGGTCGACAGCCACGAGGAGGCGCTGGCTCTGCTTGTCGAGGGGATCGAGCGCGCCGGTCTCATCCCCGGCGCGGACGTCGCGATCTCGCTCGACCTGGCTGCGAGCGAGCTGGCGGAGGGTGAGGGATACCGGCTGGCGAGCGAGGGCCTCTGGCTCAGCCGCGCAGAGTGGCTATCGCGGCTCGAGCAGTGGTGCACCGAGTTCCCGATCGTGGCCCTCGAGGACCCGTTCGGCGAGTTCGACCTCGAGGGGCTACGCGCCGCCACCGAGCTGTTCGGGGACAGCCGGTTGGTCATCGGCGACGACGCGGTCGTCAGCTCTGCCGAGCGCATCTCGGAAGCCGCCGCGGCCGGCCGCTGCAACGCCGCGCTCATCAAGGTCAACCAGGCCGGCACCGTCACTGCCGCGGCCGAAGCTGTGCGCGCCGCCCGGGACGCCGGCTGGTCAGTGATCGTCTCAGCGCGCTCGGGTGAGACCGAGGACGTCAGCGTGGCTCACCTTGCCGTCGGCTGGGGAGCCGACCTCATCAAGGTCGGCTCCATCACGCGAGGCGAGCGGACCGCGAAGTGGAACGAGCTGCTGCGCATCGCCGAGACGTTGGATGTGCCGCTTCGACCGATGCCGGCAGGCGGTCAGACGTCGACGCGGACGAACCGCGGGTAGTAGAGCGACTCGTCGGTCCAGATCACGTCGTCCAGGCCACCGGTGTTGCTGGCGTAGGTCACGAGCAGGCCTGGACCGGCGAGCTCTGGGTGCCCTTTGCCCGCGTAGCAGATGACGCCCTCGCGCGACGCCTCCGGAATCCGGTAGACCTCGGTGCGCTGTGACCACGGCCCCTCGGGCCGGTCGGCCCAGCGGATCTGCACGCCGGTCTCCGGCACGCCGAACGAGTGCACGTCGACGAGCAGGTAACGCCCGTCGCGGCGGTGCACGGTGAACTCGGTCGTGGACGGGGTGAGTGCGGGTACGGCGCGCTGTGGGTCGGCCGTCCACCCGGAGCCTTCCCACCACTCGGCCTGGCTCAAGTCCCCCACCGTCGCGGCGGCGGCGTCGAAGCGCGCGAGGTAGGAGGACCCGTCTCGATACGACCAGACGTAGAGGGTGTCCCCGTCGAGCAGGACGCTGGCCCCGAGGATGCCGGGCGCGTCAGAAGGGACCCGATCTGCTCGGCTCACGGTCCACTCGACGAGCGGGCCATCGATCCCGTCCAGCCAGAACGCCCGCCAGCTCTCGACGGTGAAGGGCACGACATCCCAGACGCCACTGTCGTGCCGCTGCCCCGACGGCGGTCCGACCAGCATCGCGAAGACGAGCACCCGGTCACCCAGTCGCACCCCGTGGTAGGGCCAGAAGTAGTGGTGCTCGCCTTCCCCGGGGAAGAACGCCTTCGGCCCGTCGGCCGTGTCCTCCCAGCGGAACTCCATCGTCGCGGTCGCGGGGTCAAGGCCGGTCTGCAGGCCGATGGTGTTGTTCACGAAGTGCGAGCCGACCCGGGTGTCCTTGCCCTCGTCGGCGACGAACGTGTCGCCGAAGAGCCACAGGGTGCGGCCATCGCCGAGGTCGACCGTGTAGCTGTCGTCGGACCCGCGCCAGCGCGTGCCCCGGAACAGGCGGTTGCCGGCCTCGTAGGGCGCAGCGAACGGAGCGGTGGTGAAGGTCATGAACGGCCTGTTCGCGAGGATCGAGCCACGGGTGCGACCTGTTATTACAAGTCCTACCGGGCCGTCGTGAGAGGTGTCAAGCGCGGGTCGCCACGTCGACCTCGAAGGCCGTGCGGTCTCCTCGGTAGTAAGCCTCGAACACCTCGAAGGGGTCCCCGCTGCGGTCGACGTTGACCGCTGTCACCCGCAGCAGTGGAGTGCCCTTGGGCAGGCGCAGGTGGCGGCTCACCGGATCGACGGCACGCACTGCCTCGATCCGCCGGCGGCCGGTGCGCGCCTCGACACCGAACTGCTCCGCGAGCACCGCGTAGAGGCTCACCGACTCCAGGTCCAGCTCGAGGATGGCGGCGAAGCGTGGCAACGGCAGGTAGGTGGTGACGAACACGAAGTTCTCGTCCCCCACCGCGCGGATCCGCTGGAGCCGGATGACCTCGCTGCCCATCGACACTCCGAGGTCGGGCGCGAGAGCCGGCGGGATCACGTCTGTGTCCTGCAGCAGGATCGTGGTCTCGACCGGACGCCCGAGGTCGGCCATCTCGTCGAAGAAGCCGCGCGTCTCCTGCACGGCCAGGGAGACGTGAGGACGGCTGACGAAGGTGCCGCGCCCCTTCTCCTTGTGGAGCAGGCCCTCGCCGACGAGCTCGCCCAGCGCCTGCCGGATCGCGGTGCGCGAGACGCCGTAGGCCTCGCAGAGCCCAGCCTCCGACGGGATGAGATCGCCTGGTGCCCAGCGGCCCGAGCTGATCTCCTCGCGCAGGTGGTCGGCAACCTGCACGTAGTAGGGCAGACCTCCGGCGCGCATCACGCGTCCGCCCGCGGCAGAGCCGGCCACCACGACCTCCCTCGAGCCGTGACCGGCCCCCGCCTGGGATCCTAGGACGCCAACCCCGCGAGATGAGCCAAGCCGAGGGCAGCCGCTGCGTCACCGAGCGCCGACACCGCGACGGTGAGCTCGTGTGACGGCCAGAGCCGCGGCGTGACGAGCTCCTGCAGCCCTGGTAGCCACGGGGCGTCCGGTGTCGCCGGCCCGCCGCCCACCACGATCCGATCCACCCCGTGAGCGACGGCCAACGCCGCCAATCCCCGGGCCAGCCAAGCCCGGTAGACCTCGACCCCGCGCAGCGCGGCCGGATCGCCGGCAGCGGCGAGTGCGTAGACCGACTTCACGTCGCTGACTGCCGCGCCCTCTGCTTTGGCGTAGTCCACGATCCGGTCGGCTCGACAGCGTGCCTCGACGGTGCCGGTGCGCCCGGCCGTGTCGACGAGGTCACCGCCCTCGTCGGAGATCAGCACGTTGCCTCCGCTGATGCCACCGCCCAGCGGTCCGCTGCTGATCGGCCGTCCCGCGTCGATGACCGCCACGCCGACGCCGGTGCCGATCGTCACGACGAGCACCCGGGAGGCCCCCCGCCCCGCCCCCCAGGTCGCCTCACCAACGCCGTACGCCACGGCGTCATTGACGACCCACGCCGGCACGTCGAGCTGTGAGCCGAGCCAGCCGGGAAGGTCGAAGCCCACGATCCCGTCGTACTTGCCGGGCAGCGCCTGGATCACGCCGTCGGCCCGCACCAGTCCTGGCACGGCAAGCCCCACGCCCTGGCAGCCGGCGCCGAGCTCGGACAAGAGGGGGGCGAGTACGGCGAGCGCTCCGTCAAGGTCGCGGGGCGCGTCGACGGTGCGCCCGCTGACCACACGTGGCGCACCAAACGCGTCCAGCTCGACCCGCGCCGCCTTGATCCGGGTGCCGCCCATGTCGACGGCCACGACTGCTGCACTCACGTGGCCAGCCACGACTCGTCCGGCGACAGCAGGGCTGGGCGCTCCACTCGGCTTGCGATCTCGACCACGCGCTGATCGTCGCCTGCCTGGTGCAGCGCGTCCATCACCTCGAGAACGTGCAGGGCCAGCGCGGCGCCGGCGCGCGGTTGACGTCCGGTGCTCACGGCGTCGGCCAGGTCAGCCAACCCGATGCCCCGCTGGTCCCCGGTCCGGCCCGCCTCGAAGTCGGTGCGCTCACCAGCTGCGTAGAGCGCGACGTCGCCGTCGAACTGGTTGGGGTCAGGGCAGAAGAGCGTGCCCTCGGTCCCATAGACCTCCAGCCGCGGCGGCAAGTCGCTGCTGATGTCGAAGCTCAGGTGGACGGTCGCGGCGGCGCCACCGGCGAACTGCAAGAGCCCGCTCACATGCGTCGGCACCTCGACGGGACAGGTCTGGCCTGCTCTGGGCCCGACCTCGAGAGTGCGCTTCGTCCAGGCGGCGGAGGTGACCGCGCTGACCCGGCTGATCGGGCCGAGCAGGTTGACGAGGGCGGTCAGGTAGTAAGGCCCCATGTCGAAGAGCGGTCCTGCACCGGACCGGTAGTAGTAATCAGCGTCGGGATGCCACGACTCGTGACCACGACTGAGCCAGCTCGCCGTCGCCGCGACGGGTTCGCCGATACGGCCCTCGTCCAGCAGGCGCCGGGATAGCTGGTGCGCCGGGCCGAGGAAGGTGTCGGGAGCGCAGCCCACGAGCAGGCTGCTGGCGCGTGCCTCGGCCAACATCGGGGCGGCTTCCAATGCCGACGTGGCGAGTGGCTTCTCGCCGTACACGTGCTTGCCCGCCTCGACACACCGCTGGGTGACCTCGGCGTGAGCCTGAGGCAGCGTCAGGTTGCAGACCACGTCCACGTCGTCGCGGCCGAGCAGGGCTTCCAGGTCGGAGGCGGCACCGATGCCGTGACGAGCCGCAGCCACAGCTGCCCGCTCGGGAACCAGGTCGGTGACCGCCACGAGCCGGACCCCGGGGTAGCGCGGGAGATGGGTGAGGTAGCTCTGGCTGATGACACCGCAGCCGACGACGCCGACCCCCAACGGCCGGCTCACGCCGAGGCCGCCCAGAGCAACCCGCGGCGGATCATCTCGCGGGTCTGCGGGACCTCGAGGTCGGGCAGCCAGTGCCCGAGCGTGCAGTGGAAGACGCGTCCGGCTCCGAAGCGGCGCTTCCACACCACCGGCATCACGACCCCTTCGATCCAGTCCGCGTGCTCGCCGGTGAAGGTCGTGGTGGCGAGGACTTCGTTCGACGGGTCGACGTGCAGGTAGTACTGCTCGGTGGTGACCTGGAACGGCTCGATGCCGGCGACGATCGGGTCCGACCCGCACGGCTGCACCAGGTAGTCGACGAAGCCTCCCGGATGGGCGACGAACTGGCCGCCGACCATCCACTGATAGCTGGTGCTCGACCGGAACGCGTCCACCATGCCGCCGTGCCAGCCGCCGATGCCTGTGCCGGCGCGCACCGCGTCGAGCAGCCCCCTCTCCTGGTCAGGGGTGAGCGAGCCCATGGTGACGACGGGTACGACGAGATCGGGTCGCTCTGCGGCAAGACCGGCCAGCGCGTCGAGGTCGTCGGAGACTGTCACCTCGAGGCCGGCGTGCTCGAGCAGGCCGCCGAACAGCTCGGCGGTCTCCTTCGGCTGGTGGCCCTCCCAGCCGCCGTGGACCACCAGCGCCGTCGTCATCGGACCACGTCCATGGTCTTCCTCCACCTGTGATCCTGGGCCGACAGGACAGTGTTGCGCTGCCCCGGCCACCATGAGTCACTGAGAGGCTCCCCGCTCAGCTGCCGGCCGCTCCGCCGGCCCGTGGAGGGGCCTTGTGCCGTCATGGCGCCGTAACTAGTGTGTAATCTTAGGATTACAAGTTGGGAGACCGCTTCGTGCTCAGCTCGGCTGCCGCCGCGGTGACCTCGCGGCTGCGTGCGCCCACGCTGGGCTGGTTCCGGTCCCGGGCCGACACGGTCCTGCTGCTGGTCCTGCTGGCGGCCACCGCGCTCCTGCCCAAGCACGACGCCGGGATCTACGCGCTGGGCGTGGTGAGCGGCGCGAACTACGCCCTGTTCGCGGCCGCCGCGATCCTCATCTTCCGCGCCAACCGGGTCATCAACTTCGCCGTGGTCGCCGTCGGGACCGTTGGCGCCTACCTGACCTCAGCGCTGCTGACCTTCGACTGGACGACCCGCAAGATCCAGTCGGTGTGCGGCTGCTGGCAGCCACCGCCGGAGTGGTGGCGCGGGAAGCCGATCGTGCACGCCGGGCAGTTCGAGGGCTTCGCCGGGCCTAACATCGGCTTCTGGATCCCGGTCGTGGTCGGCATCCTCGCGGCGATCCTGTGCTCCTACCTGCTCTACGCCTTCGCGGTCAGGTTCCTCACCGACGCCCCGCGGCTGGTCGTGGCGCTGGCCACCCTGTTCTTCGTCTACGTCTGCTCGTTCCTCATCGGGGAGATCACGCCGCAGCGGTTCGCGAGCCAGGAGCAGCTCGACGCGCGGCTGAACGTCGGGGCCCCGATCCTGCCCTTCCACTGGACGTGGAAGGTCGGGCTGATCACGCTGCAGTCGGCCGACATCCTGGTGCTGATCTCGCTTGCCGTCGTGGTCCCGCTCCTGGCGTGGTACCTGCTGAAGTCCTCCGCAGGGGTGGCGATCCGCGGCGCGGCCGACAACCCCTCACGGGTCGCCAGCCTCGGAGTGAGCGTGCTCAGCGTGACCGGACGGGTGTGGCTGCTCGCGGGCCTGCTGAGTGGCGTCGGCGCAATGCTGCTGACCTTCGGCGGTGCGCTGCCGGCGTCCCCCGACAACGTGCTCGACCCCGTGGTGCTGGTCCGGATCCTGGCGATCGTGGTCTTCGCCCGGTTCACCAGCATCTCCATGGCGGCAGTGGCCGCGGTGGTGCTGGGCGTCCTGAACTCCACTGTGCAGTTCGCCTACAGCACGACGGCGGCGCTCGACGCGGCGTTGCTCGTCATCATCGGCCTGGCGCTCGTTCTGCAGCGCAACCAGCGGGTCCGGGCTGACGCTGACGTGGAGTCAGGGCTGCGGGCAGCGAAGGAGATCCGGCCGATCCCGACAGAGCTGCGCTCGCTGCCGGAAGTCCGCAAGTGGCTGCGGGTGGTGGGCCTTTCCACGGGGACCGTGGTCCTCGGCGCACCGCTCGTGCTGTCGAAGAGCCAGCTCAACCTCTCCTCCTTCTGCCTGCTCGCCGTGATGGTGTTCCTCTCGGTCCTGGTGCTAACGGGCTGGGCGGGGCAGATCTCGCTCGGGCAGATGGCCTTCGCGGGTGCGGGGGCGTGGACGGTCGGCGTCACCGGCCTGCCCTTCCTCTTCGCGCTGATCGCAGCCGGCATCGCGGGCGCCGCGCTCGCGCTGCTGACCGGTATCCCAGGCCTGAGGCTGCGCGGCCTGCACCTGGCGATCATCACGCTGGCGCTCAGCCTGACCGTGACCAGCTACCTGCTCAACCCGAAGTACCTGGGCAAGCACCTGCCCGACTCCGTCAGCAGGCCGCACCTGTTCGGCATGGACCTGGACAACGAGCAGGTGTTCTTCTACCTCGTCGTACTCGCGCTCGCTGTGACCGTCGCGATGGTCGCCGGGATGAAGCGGTCAGCGTTCGCCCGCGCCCTCATCGCCGCGCGTGACAACGAGTCGGCGGCTCAGGCGTTCGGCATCAACCTGCTGCGCGCCCGGCTGAGTGCCTACGCAGTCTCCGGCGCGATCGCGGGACTCGCCGGCGGGCTCATCGCCTACCAGCAGCACGGCGTCATCACCGAGACCTTCAGCGCCGGCCAGAGCCTGCGCATCTTCTTGTTCTCCACGCTCGGCGGGCTGGGCGCCATCGCCGCTCCGCTCATCGGCGGGGCGATCTTCACGCTCTCCCAGCTGTTCCTGCCGGCGCAGCTGTTCCGCGTCGCGCTCGGCTTCGGCGGCATCGCACTGCTGCTGTTCTCCTCCGGCGGACTGTCCGAGATCGTGTTCGGCGTCCGCGACAACCTGCTCCGCGGACTGGCCCGACGGCGCAAGATCGTGGTCCCCAGCCTGCTGGCCGATGAACGCGATCAGGGCACCGGCCCCGTGCGCCTCGACATCAAGCCGAACACCGTGGGCAGGGGCGGCGGCACGGTCTTCATCCCGCCGCGCTACCGGCTCGACGACCAGTACGCCATCAAGCCGCCGGTCGACGACCCCGTGGGCAGCAACCGATGACGGCCGAGCTGGCGCGCCCGCTGATCCCGACCGAGCGCGAGAGCACCCTGGGCCGGGAGCCGTCCGCGGCTGACTTCTCCGACCGCAGGATCATCACGCCGGTCTTCGACCCGTTCGCTGGCGCACGTCCCCCCACGTTCTGGGGGCGACGGCGCGCCTACTTCCGAAGCCTCAACCCGCGCCACGTCGAGGGTCCGCTGCTCCCGCTAGTCGTGCTCTCGCTGCTGAGCTTCTTCGGGAAGTTCGCATTCGATGCCGGCACGCTGCTGCTTCCCGACATCCAAACCGGCCTCGGCATCGACATCGCCGCGGCTCTGGGCATCGTCACACTCACCAACACGCCGCTGACCGTGATGCGGCTGTTCGTCGGTTACTACGCCGACCGCTGGCACCGCATGTGGATGACTCGTATCGCGGCGCTGTTGCGCGCTGGAGGTTCCCTGGTGGTCGCCGCGAGCACGGGGGTGCCACTGTTCGTCACCGGCAACCTCGTGCAGAACTCGGGCGAGGCGGTCGCCCAGCCCGCTAGCTACTCACTGCTCACCGACTTCTACCCGGTGAACTCCCGCCCGCGGGTGATCTTCCTGCTCTTCCAGTTCTCCCAGGTGGCCGGCATCCTGGGCTTCCCGATCATGGGCACGATGGCGGGCACGCTCGGCTGGCGCTCGGTCTACGTGATGCTCGCGATCGGCTTCCTGCTCTGCGCGGTGCTGAGCCTCAGCCTGCGCGAACCCGTGCGCGGCTACTACGACCGACTCGAGGTCGGCGCCGACGAAGGAACCGCGCAGCACGAGCAGACGCCACTGAGCTTCGGCGAGTCGTTCCGGATCTGCTGGAGCATCCGCTACATCCGCATCCTGTGCCTGGTGGCGCCTTTCACGAGCGTCATCGGGCTGTACTCGCTGGTGATCCAGCAGAACTACCTCGCGTCCGAATACAGCATGGGCCCAACCGCGCGCGGCTGGGTGAGCAGCATCACCGCCACCTTCGGCGCCATCGGGCTACTCGTACTGGCTCCTTACGCTCAGCGCTTCGTCGGTCCCAAGCCGCGTGTCATCGTCATGCTGCAGGCGACTCAGGGCCTCGCCGGCGCGATCGTCTACTTCGTGTTGCTCCTCGCGCACAGCGTGCCGCTCGCGGTCGGCGTGCTCTGCGTCGAGGCGCTGATCACCGCCACGCTCTTCCCGCTGACATTCAGCCTGCAGAGCCTGGTGATCCCCGCGCGGATCCGCTCCTTCGGGCTTCAGATCAACGTCGCCTTCGGCGCCTTCTCCTTCTTCCTGCTCACCTTCGGCATCTCGCATCTCGTAGCAGGATTCACCAGCTGGACCTCGCTGTTCCTCCTGATCGCCGTGATCAATCTGGTCGCGGCATTGATCATCCCGATGGCACTGCCGCACATCGAGCGGGACATCAGCAACGGCCTGATCTCGTCGATGGCCGACGAGGAGCTCAGGCGCTGGCGCGAGTCGGGGCACAACGCGACCTTGCTATGCCGCAAGGTCGACGTCGCCTACTCCGGCGTGCAAGTGCTCTTCGGCGTCGACCTCGAGGTGCCCAGCGGCGAGATCGTGGCACTCCTCGGCACCAACGGGGCCGGTAAGTCGACGCTCCTCAAGGCGATCGCCGGCGTGGTCGAGCCCATCGGAGGCGCGATCTACGTCGACGGCGTCGACGTCACCCACAAGCCGCCGCACGAGAGCGCAGCGGCCGGGGTCGTCGTCGTACCCGGCGGCCGCGCGGTCTGCCACTCGCTCACCGTGCGCGAGAACCTGCGGCTTGCGGCCTGGCTGCATCGCGAGGACGACGAGTACGTCGACGCCCGGATGGCCAGCGCGCTCGACCTCTTCCCGCGACTGCGCGAGCGGATCGACGCGCAGGCCGGCAGCCTCTCCGGCGGCGAGCAGCAGATGCTGGCCATCGCGCAGTCCTACCTGATGGAGCCGCGCCTGCTCATGATCGACGAGCTCTCCCTCGGGCTGGCGCCCCAGGTCGTCGAGTCGCTGCTGGAGTCGATCCGAGCCATCAACGCCACGGGTACGACGATCCTGCTCGTCGAGCAGTCCATCAACGTGGCGCTGACCATCGCGCGGCGCGCCATCTTCATGGAGAAGGGCGAGATCCGCTTCGACGGCACGACCGAGGAACTGCTCAGCCGCCCCGACCTGGTGCGCTCGGTCTTCATGGGCGGGGCGGCCAGCTCGGGTCGGACTCGGCGGCGGGCCGCGCCGTCTGCCTCTGAGCGGTTGCTCGAGGTCGAGGACGTGAGCGTCGTCTTCGGCGCCGTCCGGGCGCTGCAGGAGGTGTCGCTGCGGGTGTCCCCGCGCGAGATCGTCGGCGTGATCGGCCCTAACGGCGCCGGCAAGACGACGTTGTTCGATGCCATCAGCGGCCTCACGCCGACCGAGACCGGCAGCGTCACGCTCAAGGGCGTAGACGTCTCGCGGATGACCCTCGACGGGCGCGCCCTGATCGGCCTCGGCCGCTCGTTCCAGAACGCGCGGCTCTTCCCGTCGCTGACGGTGCGGGAGAACATCGCTGTCGCGATGCAGAAGCGCATCAAGTCGAAGAGCCCACTGCTCGCCGCGTTCTGGGCGCCGCCAGTGCGCGTCGCCGAGCGCAAGGTCAAGGAGCGCGTCGACGACATCATCGACCTGCTCGGGCTGAAGGCCTACGCCGACAAGTTCGTCGGGGAGCTGTCCACGGGCAGCCGGCGCGCGGTCGACGTCGGCTGCATCATGGTCTCGAGCCCTGACCTGCTGCTGCTCGACGAGCCGTCCTCCGGCCTTGCCCAGGCCGAGACCGAGGCCCTCGGCCCCCTGGTGCAACGCATCGTGCGTGAGACCGGATGCGGCGTGCTCATCATCGAGCACGACCTGCCACTCATCACGAGCGTCTCGGACCGGCTGATCGCGATGGAGCTCGGCCGCGTGATCGCCACCGGCACACCGCAGCAGGTGATCGCCGACCCCGAGGTCCAGCGCGCCTACCTGTCCGCATCGCGCGAGGTGCTGCTGCGGTCCGACTCCGCTTTCGGCGCTGCGCTCGCGGCGGCCGGCTTCACTGACGGGCACCACCCTGAGACCGAGTTGGAGACCTCATCACCATGACGACAGCAACGAGAGGACACCGCATGTCGCCGACGCAGCGCCGGAGCGGAACAGCCGCGAGCCGAGCGGCCGCCAACGGCGCCAAGCGCCGCAAGCCGTCGTCCCGCGAGGACTTCCGGACCACCTTCGAAGCCATGGCCGAGAACATCGGCCTGGTCATGAAGGGCAAGCCCGACGAGGTGCGGCTCACCCTGACCGCGATCATCGCCAACGGGCACGTGCTCTTCGAGGACCTGCCGGGCACCGGCAAGACCATGCTCGCCCGCGCGATCGCGAAGACCATCGACGCCGAGCAGAACCGCATCCAGTGCACGCCGGACCTGCTCCCCGCCGACATCACCGGGTCCCCGGTGCTCGACCGGCGGACGGGTGACTTCATCTTCCGTCAGGGCCCCGTCTTCGCCAACATCTTCCTCGCGGACGAGATCAACCGCGCGTCACCCAAGACCCAGGCCGCGCTGCTCGAGGCGATGCAGGAGCGCAACGTCACCGTCGACGGCACGACCTACCCGCTGCCCAAGCCCTTCTTCGTGCTCGCCACGCAGAACCCGGTCGAGCAAGCAGGCACCTTCCCGCTTCCAGAGGCGCAGCTCGACCGGTTCCTGTTCAAGCTCTCGCTCGGCTACCCCGGCCGGATGAGCGAGCTCGACGTGCTGACCACCAATCGCACGGTCGAGCCGATCGAGGCACTGGAGCCGGTCGTCGACCGCGCCGGCCTGGTCGAGCTGATGGAGTGGGCGGAGCAGGTCACGGTCAGTGAGGCGGTGCTGCTCTACATCATCGACCTCACCCACGCGACCCGCACCGACCCGTCGCTCGCGGTCGGGGCCAGCACCCGCGCCTCGCTCGCGCTGATGCGGGCCTCCCGGGTGCGGGCTGCCTCACAGGGCCGCGACGACGTGCTGCCCGACGACGTGAAGCAGCTGGCCATGGCCGTCATGGCGCACCGCGTCATCCTCACCCCGGACGCCATGCTGCGTGAGGAGACCCCGGAGGCCGTCACCGAGCGCATCATCCAGCGGGTCAAGGTGCCGACGGGCGTGGGTAGCGCCGTGGCTGCACCCGACGCGGCACTCGCCTCCGCGGTGGACTGAGCAGCTCATGCAGGTCAGGAGGGCTCAGCAGCAGCTGACCGACGCCGTCGCTAGACGCGCGTCGGCGGCAGCGCGCGCCGTCGAGGCGCGGATTGGGCTGACCAGCACCGGCATCGGCGTCGCCCTCCTCGCCGTACTCGTCTACCTCCTCGCCCGCCTGCTGTCGAACCTCGGCCTGTTCATGCTCACCTACGGCGGCGTGGTGGTCATCGGCCTCGCCTACGTGCTGGCACGGCGCAAGCTGTCGATCGAGACCCACCGCAGCGAGCTGCCGAGCCGGGTGCGGGCCGGCCAGACCGTCACGGTCAAGCTCGACCTCGAGACGAAGCGGGCGCTCAGCACCGTGGTCATCGAGGAGCACCTGCACGAGCGGCTCGGCGACGACGTGAAGGTGCCGGTGGCCTCGCTCGCCGCCGGCGGCACGGTCACGCACGAGTACACGTTCACCCCGACGCTGCGCGGGATCTACACGGTCGGCCCGCTGGTGGCTACCTGGAGCGACCCGTTCGGGCTGACGAAGCGCACCGCGGTGCTCGCTGAGGCGACCACGATCATCGTCCACCCGCGCACGGAGAACGCGCAGGACCGCGTCTTCGCCCGCGAGTGGGAGGACCCGCCGGTGCGGCCACCGGTCACGAAGCCCTGGCCGTCGGGTTATGAGTTCTACGGCATGCGCGACTACGTCAGCGGTGACGATCCCCGGCGCATCGTCTGGCGCGCGACCGCGCGCACGCTCGACCTCGAGTCAGGCACCGGTCGCTACCTCGTGCGCGAGTCAGAGCAGGGGATCACGGACCGGGTCACCGTGCTGCTGGACACCGACCGGGCCGCGCACAGCCCCGGTGACCCATCAGAGACGTTCGAGACCGGCGTCAAGGTCGCCGCCTCCCTCGCGAGCAAGCACGTCAAGGACGGCTTCACCGTCACGATGTTCAGCAACGCCGAGCGGCTCCATCGCCCGGTGCGCAGCCAGCGTGAGGGGATTCGGCTGCTCGACGAGCTGGCCGGTCTGCAGCTCACCAGCGAGCGGCTGGTCACCGGGGTCGAGCGGCTGCTGCGCAACCCCCGGCGCGACACGCACATGGTCGTGATCACCCCGCACCTCGATTCTCAGTCGACCGCGCGCCTCAAACTGCTCATCGACCGCGGGATCTCGGTGATCCTCGTCCTGGTGCAGTGGGACGACACGGACCCGGTCACCCAGCACCGTGCCGGGCAGCTCGGCTGCACCGTGGTCGAGGTCACCTCGAACACCTCGCTCGAGGGCGCCTTCCGGCACATCGTCAGCAGGCTGGTGTCCCGGTGACGACGCTGCTCGAGCCGCCCACGGCTGCACCCGACGCACCTCCGGACCTCGCGACGGGGCCCGGCGGCGACCGGCCCACAACGCCGCCGACGGACGGCGCTTCGGCGCGGCCGGCCGGAGTCGGACTGACCTGCGCAGCGGTAGCGGTGGCCTGCCTCGCGGCCGGGTGGATGCTGGCGGGCGTCTTCTCCGGCACCACGCCGAAGCTCGCTGCCGCCCTGGCCGCACTCGCCGGACCGGGCGCGGTGCTGCTCAGCTACCGCACGAGCCGGCCCGCCCTGCTCCAGTACCTCACCCTGCCGGCGGCGGTCCTGGCCGGCGCGCTGTTCGTGCTGCCGGCCACCACCGGCGGGTCCGCCAACCTGCCCAGCCTGGTCGTGGAGGCGGTCAAGAGCGGCGGGCTGGGTCAGCCGCCTGTTCCGTTCGAGCCGGGGTGGCGGTTCCTGCTCGTCGTGCTGCTCGTCCTGCTCGGCGCCGGCGCTGCCTCACTCGGGGTCGCCGCCGACCGGCCCCGACTCGCGATCGCCGTACCCGTGCCCGCCATCGTCGGCGCCGCCCTCGTCCAGCCCAGCGCGGACGCAGCGCTCAACAGCGTCGTCGCCATCGTCCTCATGGTGGGCGCGCTCATCCTCAGCTCGGGCGCGCAGCTCGTCCTCGAGGGCTCGTCCTCGACCACCTTCGAGACCCGCCGTCTGGTGCGCGGCGCCGGGGCGCTCGCCGTACTCGCCGTCGTCCTCGTCCCGCTGTCCCAAGCCGGTTTCCTCTTCCCCGCTCCCAGCGACGACCGCGTCATCCCGCCGATGCGACCGCAGCACCAGCCACCGCTCTCGGACCGCGTCCTCTACACGGTCCAGAGCGACAAGGCCGACCAGGGGCCGTGGCGGTTCGGCGTCATCGACGTGTTCAACGGCGAGGCCTGGTTGCTGCCGCCCTACGACGTGCACCGCTTCGTCTCGCTCGACAAGACCGGCGACCTCACGACGGCCACCGCGGGTCTGAAGCCGTCGCCCGAGGACGGACCGCTGTCGATCCCGGTCACCGCGGCCAAGACCCGCACCATCACCGTGACGATCGGCGACATGCCCGGCCGCGTGCTCCCTGTGGTCGAGGGTGTGCAGTCGCTTCCGCACCGCGGACTGGCGATCCAGTTCGACCCACGCACCCAGACCCTGCGCTCCCCCAACGGCCGGCCCAAGAAGGGCACCACCTACACCGTCGTCGCGGCCCAGCCGCCCGACGCGACCACCCTCATCAAGTCACCCAGCGTCGACCCTTCCGAGTTCCCGACCTACCTGCAGATCCCCGCGGCGCCGACCACGATCCAGGACCTGCTCGACAAGGCACCGACCGGGAAGTTCCGCCGGCTGCAGTACCTGCGCAAGGCGCTCTACCAGCACGTCATCGCCGCCGGTAAGGGCGAGCCGGTCGACATCAACGCCGAGCGGGTGGCCGAGATGCTCGCGGGTGGCAAGGCAAGTCCCTACGAGATCACCGCGGCCGAGGCCATGCTGGCGCGGTGGGCCGGAGTGCCGTCGCGGATCGGCTACGGGTTCTACTCCGGGAGCCGCAATCAGGCCGACACTGCCTACGAGGTGCACCCGCGGGATGG
>JAVEEJ010000351.1 GCA_030840515.1 Frankiaceae bacterium
CTTCGAGCGGCTCGCTTCAGGGACCGTGTTCGGGAAGATCGTCCTGACGGTGTGACGGCATCGGCGTCGACCGTGATCGGCGAGCGCGCAGCGACCCGCGACCAGGACAGGGTTCGCGTCGACCAGCCGACCGAGCCGTAGTGGGGACTCATGCTGTGGAACCTCCAAGCTCGGTGCGCAGCTCCTCGAGCAACGCGACGACACGGTGGCGTGCGTTGACCAGTGCGGCAGGGGACAGGTCGCTGCGACGCGAGAGCAGCCGCACCTCGGTGCGCAGTCGCTCGAGCTCCCGCTCGAGGTCGCGCACCTCCCGGGTGACGGGCCGGGCCTCGCTGCGTTCCTGACGACGGGCGTCCTTGGCGGCACCGCGGAGCTCGTCGCGCAGCGATCGAACCGAGCCGCGCACCTCGCTGCGCACTTCTGCGGCCAGGTCCTTGATGGAGCTGACGAGCTCTTCCTCCAGCTCTCGTAGCTCGCCTGCCACGGAGGCGAGCTCTTCACGGCCCGCGTCGGTCAGCCGGTAGACCTTGCGCCCGCCGTCCTCGTCGTGGGCGACCAGTCCTTCGGCCTCGAGCTTGGCCAGTCGTGGGTAGACGGTCCCGGCGCTGGGTGCGTAGAGCCCCATGAAGCGATCCTCGAGCAGCCGGATCACGTCATAGCCGTGGCGTGGTGACTCGTCGAGCAGCTTGAGGATGTAGATGCGGAGCCGGCCGTGCCCGAAGACGGGGCTCACGCCTCCCTCCGCAGGACGGTGACGTCTCCCGAGACCGTCTTGGCCCACAGCTTCGATCGGCCGCCGCCCGCCTCTCCGGTCATCTTCTTGCTGCCGGGCGCGCGGTCGTGGCTGACCTGGTCGAAGCCGGTGGCCGTGAGGTGGCCCGAGACGGTCTTCGCATCGAGCGCCAGCGAGACGTCGGAGGGCAGGCGCAGCGTGAGGTCGCCCGAGACGGTCTTGAGGTCGACGTCGCCGGTGCTCGACGTGAGGTCGATGACCACCTCGCCCGACACGGTGTGCGCCGTCAGCGACGTGGTGCTGCCGTCGACGACGGTGAGCTCGCCGGAGATGGACTTGAACTGGAGCCGTCCGTCGAGGCTGCGCGCCTCCAGCCCCCCGCTGACGGTCTCGGCCTTGACCTCGCCGGCGCAGCCGTCGAGCGTCACCTCGCCGGAGACGCTCTTGACGCTCGTGCGGCCACTGACCCCTGTGACCGTGGCGTCGGCGGAGACCACGCCCAGCTCGACCTCGGTGTCCTGGGGGACGGACACGGAAACGTGGACCCGGGCCCGGGTGGGGCCGCTGAGCCACTGGAGCAGGCCGCCCCAGGTGAGCCGGTCGTGAACCACGTTGAGGGTGCCGTCGGCGTCGAGCGCGACGGTGAGCGGTGGCCCCTCCACCTTGTGCACCTCGACCCGCGCGGTGCCGCCCGACTCGACGGTCGACGTACTCGCCACCACGTCCGCCTCGCCCGCGACGAGTCGCAGGGAGAGCTTGCGCACTCCGGTGACGTCGATCGTCTTCGGTCCCTCGACCGACCAGTGCTGCGGCTGCGCCATCAGTGACTCCCTAGACTCGCGATGTATCTCGACCGCCAACACGATACATCGCGAGTGGCCGAAGTCAAGATGTATCGCGAGTCAGTCTGCGAGGTGCTTGAGGTAGCGCTCCGGAGCGTCCAGGAAGCCGCGCCAGTGCCGCACCAGCTCGAGCTCGTCCCACGCGGACGGACGGATGCCGTGCTCGCCGATCTCGAGGATCGTCGCCCCCGGCACGGAGCACAGCACGGGGGAGTGGGTAGCGCAGACGACCTGAGAGCCCTCGGATGCGAGTACGCCGAGCAGTGCCACCAGTGCGAGGCTCGATTGGAAGGACAACGCCGACTCGGGCTCGTCGAGGAAGTAGACCCCGACGTCGACGAAGCGCTGCCGCAGCACCTCGACGAACGACTCGCCGTGGGATCGGGCAAGCAGGTCCTGTCCCTGCCACTCGCGAGCCGCACCCTCCGCGGAGGCAGCCTGGTTCAGGTAGGAGTGCATCAGCTCTGCCCGCAAGAAGAAACCGTGCGGGGAGGCGAGCGGCGCGGTCAGAAGCTGCAGGTGACGGTGCAGCACCGAGTCCTCGCGGCTGCCGGTTGGCCCGACGTTGTCTGCCATCCGGTTGAGCGCGCCGTGTCGTGAATAGCCGTGCGCCAGGGCCTCGACGATCGTCGACTTGCCGGACCCGTTCTCGCCGACCAGGAACGTGATGCCGGGCTCGATGTCGAGGCCGTCCTCCATCAGCTGGCACACGGCCGGGATCGTGAACGGCCACTGCCGGCGCGGCCAGTCGCCACGTGCCTCGACGCGGCGCAGGTGACGCGGACGCTCAGTCGTCGTCATCGAGCCGAGCGAGCCAGGTGGCCAGCCGCTCAACGGGGATCTCGAACTCCGGGTTGAGGTCGACAAAGGTCTGCAGCTGGGCGGCGAGCCAGGCCAGGCTGACCTGCTCCTCGCCGCGGCGCGCCTCGAGCTCCTCGATGCCCCGGTCGGTGAAGTACACGGTCAGCCCGAGAGCGCGCGCTGGACCAGCTCCGCCTGCTCGGTCTCGTGGATCTTGTGCGACCCGGTGGCGGGGGACGCGCTCGCCGGCCGCGACACCCGACGCAGTTGGCGTCCGATGGCCTCCGGAAGCCCGAGGGCGATGGTCGGCCAGGCGCCCATGTTCGCCGGCTCCTCCTGGACCCAGGCCACATCCACGGCGTTCGGGTAGGAGGCGAGCACCTGCGCCACCTCCTCGCCGGGGATCGGGTAGAGCTGCTCGAGGCGGACGACCGCGACGTCCTGCCGGCCTGCGGACTCGCGCGCCGACAGCAGGTCGTAGGTGACCTTGCCGGAGCACAGCAGGACCGAGCGCACAGCGGCCGGGTCGACCGTGCTGTCCCCGATCACCGGCCGCCAGGAGCCCTGTGTGAAGTCACCGACGGCGGACGCCGCGAACTTCGCACGCAGCATGGACTTCGGTGTGAAGACCACCAGCGGTCGGTGCACCGGCTCCAGCGCCTGCTTGCGCAGCAGGTGGAAGTAGGACGCTGGCAGCGACGGCATTGCGATCGTGAGGTTGTCCTCGGCGCCCATCATCAGGTAGCGCTCGATGCGGGCACTCGAGTGGTCCGGCCCCTGCCCTTCGTAGCCGTGGGGGAGCAGCAGGGTCACACCGGAGCGCTGGCCCCACTTCTGGTGCCCCGAGGAGATGAACTCGTCGAGGATCGACTGGGCGCCGTTGGCGAAGTCGCCGAACTGCGCCTCCCAGAGGACGAGCGCCTCGGGCCGGGCGACCGAGTA
This sequence comes from Frankiaceae bacterium, assembly GCA_030840515.1. Lineage (GTDB taxonomy): Bacteria > Actinomycetota > Actinomycetes > JAVEEJ01 > JAVEEJ01 > JAVEEJ01. The sequence goes on from JAVEEJ010000351.1 coordinate 3,319, forward strand.
GCCGTACTCGAAGCCCATCGCGGCGAACTCCGACAGCAGCGAGTCGTAGACGTAGAACGGCGCCTGATCCGGCGACAGGTGCGCCAAGGGCGTGTGCTCGGCGCCGGTCTTGCGGTCGACGATGAC
>JAVEEJ010000005.1 GCA_030840515.1 Frankiaceae bacterium
GTGAAGCTCTATGAAGGGGCGAGTACGCCGCTCGCCGGGGCGCCCCGGATCGACATGGTGGTGGTGCGCGAAGGCACGGAAGGCCCCTACGCAGGAGCCGGGGGGACGCTCCGTCCCGGCACCGAGCATGAAGTCGCCACCCAGGACAGCGTGAACACCCGCCGCGGCGTCGAGCGGCTCATCCGCTACGCCTTCGCCAAGGCCCACGAACGCCCTCGCAAGCACCTGACTCTCGTGCACAAGACCAACGTCCTCACCCACGCCGGTGGCTTGTGGCAGCGAGCCTTCGATGAGGTCGCGGCCGCGTTCCCGGACGTCAGCAGGGACTACTGCCATGTCGACGCCGCCGCGATGTACTTCGTGACCGACCCCCAGCGCTTCGACGTCGTGGTCACCGACAACCTCTTCGGCGACATCCTCACCGACCTGGGCGCAGCGGTGGCCGGGGGTATCGGGCTCGCGGCCAGCGCCAACCTCGACCCCACGCGGACCAACCCGAGCATGTTCGAGCCGGTGCACGGCAGCGCTCCCGACATCGCGGGGCAGGGCATCGCCGATCCCACCGCGACCGTGCTGTCGGTAGCCCTCCTGCTCGACCACCTCGGGCTGGCGCAGGCGGCCGCTGCCGTCGAGGCCGCGGTCGCCGCGGACCTGCTCGCCCGCCCGGCCACAGGTCGGCGTACTCGCGCCACTGGTGACGCTCTCCTGTCCCTTTTGGGCTAGTTGGGCGAAGAGCCGCGAGGCCACCTGGGCTCACCCGTTGTAGGCCTGGCGGCGCGCTGGGCACCGCCACGAGGAGGTGCGCTCGTGCGCAGGACAACGACCGGTGGGCTCATGGCAGCCGCGCTGCTGGCGGGGCCGGTGGCCATGGCGGCGGAAGCTAGTACGCCGGACAGCGGCCCGGCTCGGGGCTACGTCGTGCAGCTCGCCGCCCCGGGCGCAGTCGGCCAGCTCGCGGCCGAGCTGACCTCCCGCTACGGCGGCACGGTCGGGTTCACCTACAGCCACGCGATCCGCGGGTTCTCCGTGCGGATGCCCGCCGCGGCTGCTCAGCGACTCGCCGCCGACCCCCTCGTCGCGGTGGTCAGCGCCGACCAGGTGGTGCGGGTCGCCGACGTCCAGACGCCCGCGCAGTACGACCTGGACCGCATCGACCAGCGCTCAGCCACCCTCGACAACAAGTACACCTACGGCGCGACCGGCTCGGGCGTGCACGCCTACGACATCGACACCGGCATCACGCCCGGGCACACCGACTTCGGTGGACGTGCTTCGGTCGGCTACGACGCGGTGGGCGACGGCCAGAACGGCATCGACTGCAACGGTCACGGCACGCACACCGCGGGCACCATCGCCGGGACCGTCCACGGCGTCGCGAAGCTCGCGAGCCTGGTGGGCGTCCGCGTGCTCGACTGCGGCGGGTCAGGATCGAGCTCCGGCATCGTCGCGGGTGTCGACTGGGTGGCTGCGCACTCCATCCACCCTGCGGTCGCGAACATGAGCCTCGGCTCATCCCTCGGGACCGACTCGGCGATCGACGCCGCGGTCACCGGCCTGGTGAACAGCGGCGTCACCGTCGCGGTGGCGGCCGGGAACGGCTACGGCAACGGGCTCTACGCGCAGGACGCCTGCGGCACCTCGCCCGCTGATGTGCCCAGCGCCATCACCGTCAGCGCAACGGACAACACCGACACCAAGCCGGTCTGGGCCAACACCGGCACCTGCGTGGACCTGTTCGCGCCGGGTGTCGGCGTCGTCAGCGACTGGTACACGAGCAACACCGCGACGTCGTCGGATGACGGCACGTCGATGTCCGCCCCGCACGTCACGGGTGCGGCTGCGCTCTACCTGCAGGCCAACCCGTCGGCGACGCCGGCACAGGTCGCCAGCTATTTCACCTCGCAGGCCACGGCTGGTGCGGTGAAGAGCCCGGGCAGCGGGTCACCCAACAAGCTGCTCTATGTCGGCGGCATCACCGCCGGCGGCGGCGGCACGACGAACCAGCCTCCGGTGGCCAACTTCACCGCGAGCACCAGCGGGTTGACCGCGACGCTCACCGACACCTCCACCGACAGCGACGGGACCATCGCCAGCCGCAGCTGGACGTTCGGTGACGGCGCCACCGGCACCGGCTCACCGGTCTCGCACACCTACGCCGCGGCGGGCACCTACACCGTCACCGAGAGCGTCACGGACAACGGCGGTGCCAGCGCGTCGACGTCCAAGTCGGTAACGGTGACCGCAAGCGGTGGCGGCACGGACCCGGACCCGGCCACGCCGAACCTGACCAGTGGGCAGACGGCCAACGGGACGAGTGCAGCGGTGGGTGGGTTCACCTACTTCAAGATCAACGTCCCGGCGGGCAAGTCGCAGATCCTGTTCAACCTGGTGGGGCCCTCTTGCGGCTTGCTGTCCTGCACGGCCGACCTGGACCTCTACGGCCGCGGCGGCGCCAAGCCCACGACGACGACGTACTCGTGCTCGGCGGCGACCGGCAGCAGCACGGAGAGCTGCTCGGTCAGCGCACCGACGGCGGGCTGGTGGTACGTCGGCATCTACACCTACTCAGGCGGAGCCGGGAAGGCC
>JAVEEJ010000046.1 GCA_030840515.1 Frankiaceae bacterium
CAGATCATCGCCCACGACACGCCCGAGGAGATCGCCGTGCACCCCGAGGTCGTGGCGTCCTACCTCGGAACGGCGGTGGTCTGATGAGTGAGGGTGCGCTGAGCCGGACCGAGCCGACAGCGGCCGAGGGCGCGCCGCTGCTGTCGGTCCGCGACGTCACTGCGGGCTTCGGTGCGACCACGGTGCTTCACGGCATCAGCTTCGACGTGGTGCCCGGCGAGGTCTGCGGGATCTTCGGGCTCAACGGCGCCGGCAAGTCCGTCACGATGGGCGTCCTCGCCGGCATCATCCCGGCCCGCAGCGGCCGGATCGTCTACAACGGCCGCGACGTGACAGCGATGTCCGCCGAGCATCGGGTCGCGTTGGGCTGGGGCCACGTGCCCCAAGGTCGCCAGGTCTTCCCGCAGCTCACGGTCGAGGAGAACCTTCGACTCGGCGCCTTCACGCTCCGCCGCAGGAACAAGTCGCGCTACCCCGCCGTGCTGACCTCGGTGCTCGAGCGCTTCCCGATCCTGGCGGAGCGGCGCACGCAGCTCGCGGGGACGATGTCCGGCGGGCAGCAGGCCTCGCTCGCGGTGGCGCGGGCCTTGATGAGCGAGCCGACTCTGCTCTTCGTCGACGAGCCATCGGCCGGTCTGTCGCCGCTCGCCATCCGGGACCTGTTCACCGCGTTGAAGGCTGTTGCCGACACCGGTGTGTCGATGGTCCTCGTGGAGCAGAACGTCGCGTTCGGGCTGCAGATCGTCGACACGGTCCACGTGCTGCAGACCGGCCAGGTGAAGCTCGCGAAGGCCGTGCAGGACGTCGACGCCGGCGAGCTCGGCGAGCGGCTCGGCGTCGGTCGCCTGCTCGGTGCCGGCATCGAGCAGGTGCTCGCAAGTCGCAAGGGAGACAGCCGTGGCTGATCCGGTCCCGCTGCGGAGCGCAAGCCGCCGCTCGATCTCCGTGGTCGACCGCGTGCTGGGCGACCTCGACGACATCATCGCGGGCATCGCCGAGGCCATGCGCCGTGAGATCCCCGAGTACGGCGCCCTCGACGAGGCCGTGATGCGCGTCGAGGTGCTCCCGGTGACTCGCCGGGTGGTGGAGAGCTTCTTCGCAGCGGTACGCGCCGGCACCACCGTGCCGCCACGGGAGTTGCGCGCTCTGGGCGAGAGCGGCCGGGCGCGACTGCGCCTCGGGGTCCCGCTCGACGCCGTGCTGCACGCCTACCGCATCGCCGGGCGCCTGACCTGGGACGCGATCCTGACTCACCTCGAGCCAGGGGACGAGCTGCTGCTGGGAGATCTTGCCGCGCGCTGGATCGACTTCATGGACAACGCCTCGAGCGCGGTGGCCAAGAACTACCTCGCCGAGTCGCACACGATGCTCCGCGCGCTCGACGCCCGCCGCCGCGAGCTCGTCGAGGCGCTGCTGAGCGCCGACGGCCCGGCCGAGGTGGCGGCGGTGTCGCTGCGGTTCTCGACCGTGCTGGCCGCGGCCTATGTCCCCGTCCTGGTCTCGGGCGGCGGCGCCGCAGCCCGGATCGATGCGCTGCTCGCGGCCGGGCCGGAAGGCACCCTCGGTGGGCACCGCGGCGAGAACGTCCTGCTGCTGGTCCCCGACCGCGTGGAGGACGTCTCACGGCTTCAGGCGGCGGCAGGAGACGTACTGCTCGCCTGGGGTCGTCCAGCCGGGCCCGGCAGTGCGCTGCTCAGCGAGGTCACCCACGTCGAGGAGCTCGTGGCCGCGGCGCGCAGCGACGGTCGCGCCACCGGTGCCTTCGGGCCGGAGGAGCTGCTCGTCGAGCAGCTGCTCCTCGGCAACACCCGCGTCGCCCTCGCCCTGCGGGAGCGCGTGGTCGACGTGCTGCTTGCGCGTGACCCCTCCGGAGCGGTGGTCAGCACCCTGCGCCGCTACCTGGCCACCGGCTCGATCCCGGAGACGGCCCGGCTGGAAGTGGTTCACCCCAACACCGTCACCTACCGCCTCGGCCGGGTGCGTGACCTGACCGGACTCGACCCGCGGATCCCCGCGGAGGCCACGCTGCTCGTCCTCGGACTAGGACTGCCGACATGACCACATCCGCACCCATGACCGATCTCATGGGCGGGCAGCCGCTCACCATCAGGCCCATCTTCGACCGCATGCGCACCATCTACGCGGACGGGGAGGTGGTCGACGCGACCGGTCGCACCACCTACGGCGAGCTGTCCGAGCGGGTGCTGCGCATCGTCACCGTGTTGCGCGAGCTGGGGGTGAAGCCGGGCGACCGGGTCGCCACCTTCGCGAACAACTCGGCCCGTCATCTCGAGCTCTACTACGCCATCCCACTCGCTGGGGCGGTCCTGCACATGGTGAACATCAGGCTCTACGCCGAGCAGATCGAGTACGTCGTGCAGCACGCGGGCGACGTCGTACTCGTCGCCGATGATGACCTGCTGCCCGCCGTCGAGAACCTGACTGAACAGTGCCCGGACCTGCGGCTCGTGATGACGATGTCCGAGCTCGCCGGCAAGGCGGCGGTCGCGGCGCCGACCACGGATCTGCCCGAGCTGCAGGAGGAGTGGCCGAGCGGGATCTGCTACACGAGCGGCACGACCGGGATGCCGAAGGGCGTCGTCTACAGCCACCGGTCGATGTACGTGCACGCGATGGCTGCCTGCATGGCCGACCACCTGGGCTTGAGCGAGCACGACCGCGTGCTGCCGGTCGTGCCGCTGTTCCACGCCTGCGGATGGGGGCTTCCTTACGCGGCCCCGTTCACGGGCGCCGAGCTCGTATTCGCCGGAGCCGACACGTCGCCGGCGAACCTGGCGCGGATCATCCGCGAGGAGCGGATCACCTTCGCGGGGGGCGTGCCGACGATCTGGACCCAGCTCCTCCCGCTCGCGAAGTCCGGCGAGGCGGACGTGTCCAGCCTGCGCGCCCTGATGGTCGGCGGCGCAGCAACGCCGCGTCCGCTGATGGAGGAGTGGGACGCGCTCGGCGTGCCGATCCTGCAGCTGTGGGGGATGACCGAGACCGCGCCGCTGGCCTGCGCGTCCCGCCCGCGTCGGCGGCACAAGGACCTGGATGAGGAAGCACGACGCGAGGTGCGGCTCAAGACGGGCACCATCTTCGCCGGGCTCGAGGCGCGCATCGTCGGGGATGACGGGGTCGAGCTCCCGTGGGACGGCGAGAGCGTTGGCGAACTCGAGTGCCGCGGCCCGTGGGTGGCGACCGCCTACTACGACGACGACGCGCTGAGCTCGGAGAAGTTCCGCGACGGCTGGCTGCGCACCGGCGACATGGCGTTCATGGAGCCCGACGGCTACTTCAAGATCGTGGACCGCTCGAAGGACCTGGTGAAGTCGGGCGGCGAGTGGATCAGCTCGCTCGACCTCGAGGCCGCCGTGATGGCCCACCCCCGCGTCTGTGAAGCCGCGGTCGTCGGCGTGCGATCCGTTCGGTGGGACGAGCGGCCGGTCGTCGTCGTCGTACCCGAGGGTGAGCCTCCGACGGTCGCCGAGCTGCACGAGTTCCTCACCGGCCGGGTGGCCAAGTGGTGGTTCCCGGACGACATCGTCGTCGTGGACGAGATCCCCAAGACCAGTGTCGGGAAGTACGACAAGAAGGTGATGCGCACCATGCTCGCTGACCGGGTGCTGCCGTGACCATCGACTGGGCGAAGCCCGACGAGCTGCAGGTTGTCGTCGACGACGGCGTGAGGATCAACGTCGCCGTGTGGCCGGCTGCGACGAGTGACGCACCGGTGGTGCTGGGGCTTCACGGCCTCACTGCCACACGGTTCGGGATGGTGGCGGTGGCGCGCGCGCTCGGCGGCGAGGTTACGTTCGTCGCGCCAGACGTTCGCGGGCGCGGCCTTTCCGACAAGCCGGCCGATCCCGGGGCCTACGGCATCCGGCGCAACAGCGAGGACGCTGCGCGTGTGCTCGAGCACCTGGGGGCGCGGGACGTCGTGGTGGTCGGGCAGTCCAACGGCGCGTGGATCGCCGAGCAGCTCGCGGCGCACCACCCTGAGCTCGTCCGTGGGCTGGTGCTGGGCGACGGGGGCTACTTCCGCGCGCTCGAGCCGGGTGAGGACGCGCGCGACCGTCCGCGGGCGATCATGGGTCCCGATTGGCTCGACCGGCTGCGGATGACGCTGCCCTCGCGCGAGGTCGTGCTCGGCGTCTTCCGCTCGCTGCCCAACTTCGCCGACTGGTGGAACGACGACGTCGAGCTGCTGCTCGACGCCGGGCTGGTCGAGGTGGATGGGGGCGTGCGCTCACGCTGCCTCGATGTCGCGGCGGACGTCGACTCGACCGACTACTTCACCGGCACGCCGCACTACGTGCACGCAGACCTCGCGCTGATCGAGTGCCCCGTCCACCTGGTCCGCGCCGAGCACGGCTTCGCCCTCTCGCCCGAGACGATGCCTCCCATGATCAGCGAGCCTGAGGTCGAGGAGTTCAAGGAGCGGCTGCCACAGCTGACCGTCGAGAACGTGCCCGGCACCAACCACTACTCCGTCAACTTCGCCCCGGTAGGGGCGCAGGTGATCGCCGACGCGGCACGAAAGATGTTGGCATGAAGCGCTTGCTGGCAGTCGCCGTCGCAGGCGCGCTCGCGCTGACGGCCACGCCGTCACACGCCGAGGTGCGCGGGGTCCCTCAGGGCCCGGCGAAGGTGCGCTTCGCGAAGGACTTCCCCAAGCTGCTCGACCACGAGTGGCTCTTCCGCCTGGGCGGCTTCGGCGGCATCAAGGCCCGCGCGCGGCTCAAGCACGTGCCCGTCATCTTCGTCCACGGCAACAACGTCGACCACGCCGACTGGTATCCCGTCCGCGACGACTTCAAGAAGGCGGGCTGGACCGACCAGGAGCTGTGGGGCCTGTCCTACAACGGGCTCGGCGCCAACAACGGCACCGCGCTGCACCGCGACAACCCGGAGCGCGACGCCGAGCACACCGAGATGGGCTGGGACGGCACGGTGCGCGTCACGTCCGACGACGTGAACGTGCCGGACCTGTATGACTTCATCCGCGCCGTGCAGGCCTACACGGGGTCGAAGAAGTTCTCGATCGTCAGCCACTCGCTCGGTGTCACCCTCGCGCGCAAGACGCTCAAGGTGCACAAGGAGCTGCGCAAGGACCTGGTCGCCTTCGTGGGCATCGCCGGCGCCAACGAGGGCACGGCCTTCTGCCCCGAGGAGACCGACCAGGTCGCCTCGTGCAACGAGATCGCCGCAGGGACGAAGTGGCTGGCCGACCTCAACGGGCCTGGCAAGAACGACGAGACCTACGGTCCGGCGAAGTGGATGACGGTCTACGACGGGAGCGGGTACGGCGACCCTGCCTACCCAGGACCGTCGTACGCGCAGTCCTCGGCGCTCAAGGGCGCCGACAACCGCCGGTTCCCCGGGACCTATCACAACGACCTGCGCGTCGACCCGGCGATCATCGTGGTCTACCGCACGTTCCTGGAGAAGTCCGAGAAGGGCATCAGGCGCTGAGATCCCACAGCGCCGCAACCCAAATTTCGTCGTAACGCCAATGGGCCGCGTGCTCGGGCAAGAGTACGAACCTGGCATGCGCAGACTCGTCGTACTCGCCGCCCTCGCCCTGTCCGCCCTCGTGGTCCCCACCACGGCGTCGCACGCTGCCGGCACCACGGTGCTCGACGCGACGTACACATCCGTCGCCAACGGCTGGGTGAAGGTCGAGCGCTACCACGACACCGACGCCAACTTCCCGAGCGAGGCCTATCCGCCGGACGGTCGCGGCAACCAGGAGGGCCAGCGGCTGACCTTCTTCGGCGGTGTGCTGCGACCGCGGTCCAACCAGTTCCTGCTCTACCACGCGCCTCACTGGCAGACCGGGACCAAGGCCACCCCCGTGCTGCTGGTGCACGGTGCGAACGACAACGCCGACCGGGAGTGGGCGAACCCGAACGAGACCCCGAGCGGCTGCGGTCAGACGTCTTGCCCGAGCACCGGGCTGATGCAGTACCTCGACAGCGCCGGCTACAAGGTGTTCGCCATCAACTTCCCGCACAAGCAGGGCGACAACCTGGTGCAGGCTCAGCTGGTCTCCGACGCGATCGGCGTCATCAAGAGCAAGCTCGGCGTCGCGAAGGTCGACCTCATCGGCTGGAGCAAGGGCGGCTTCCCGGTGCGGGCGTACGTGTCGTCGGTGAAGCCGACCTGGGGCCGCATCTACCAGGGCGACGTGCGCAAGGTGATCCTCATCGGCAACGCGAACAACGGGCTCGACTACGCGTGGCGTCACGGCGCGCCGGGCGCGATCCTCATCTACCCCGAGTGCGGTGGGTCCCTCAACGGCCCGGCCGCGGTGTCGACGTACATGTGCTACTCGGTCCTCTACGACCACCCGGAGCTGTCCTACACCGGCACCGGGACCAACAACACCTATCCCGGGCAGCGCCAGATGCTCAAGCGCTGGGATGCCACCTACGCCCTGGACACCTCGACGCAGGACTACTACACCGTCTACTACGGCGGCTGGGGCTACACCTCGTACTCGCCCGGCATCCAAGCCGCCATCAACCAGGGCTCGCTGGTCGACACGATCCGCAACGCGGGCATCCCGTCCACGGTGACGACGTACCTGCTGTGCGGCGGCAACCCCTCGCTGCCCTACGTCTACAACGAGAACACGGGCCCGTCCGACGGCCTGGTCTTCCGCGCCTCCTGCGAGGACCACGTCGGTATCGCGGGCTGGGCCGGCACGACGACCTTCCTGTCCGACAACCACCTGCAGCTCGGGTGGGGCTCGGGGGAGTCGGCGCAGATCGTGACCTGGCTGGGCTAGCGAACGCGCCTTTCGGCAGTGAGCGCGCTCGGTGTGTCACCGGTGTTCACGGTGGTGCTCGGCTCGACGAGCAGGACCTCGGCGCCTTCGGCGGAGACTGGCTGGTGCGGCGTGCCCCGGGGCACGACGAAGAGCTGACCGGGTGCGAGTACGACGTCGCTGTCGTCAAGGCGGATCGTGAGCGAGCCCTTCAGCACGAGGAACAGCTCGTCGGTCTCCGGGTGGCTGTGCCGGATGAACTCGCCGTGCGTCCTCACCACCCGCACGTCGTAGTCGTTCATCGTCGCCACGGTGAGCGGCTGCCAAGGCTCGGTGACGCTCGCGAGAGCCGCGTTCATATCGACTGGTTCGCTCATCCGGCCATTCTGCGCGCCACCTGACGTGAGCGGCACTTCTGTTCCGTCCGTGTCTCTCCGAGAGCACCAACCGAAACCACGGCGCCCGCCCATGCGTCTCATGATCATGCGCATCCAAGCGGTCGCGCTTGCCCTCATCATGTTCCCCATCGCCAGTTGCGACGGACCGAAGAAGGCGGCCGGGCCGAGCCCTTCAGCGGCACTACCCAGCGCCCCGGCGACACCGATTTCTGTCCACGGCCTGACGGTAGGGCTCACGGGAACAGTCGTGGTGGCGCAGCTGCGTCTCGTCGACCTCACCATTGACGTTGCTGACGACGATGCTGGGTCGGATGACTACCCCTATGACCTGCAGTTCGGGGACGGCACCGAATACCACCATCTATCGCCGATCTACGAATGCGCCCGACAGCCGACCGCACCCCCAACGAACACCCCCGCGTGGCGCCCTCATCCTCTGCACAAACGCGACGTCATCCCCCATCGGTACGAGCGAGGCGGCACGTACCGCGCGGTCGTGACGGTCAGGACGCGAGCGCCCTGCAGCAGTCCGCCGTACGGGCCAGCGCCTGAAACGGCCACGGCTAGATCGACGATCATCCTGCAGGGTTAGGCCCGAGCGGCACCTATGGCACCGTCGCCGTGCTTG
>JAVEEJ010000074.1 GCA_030840515.1 Frankiaceae bacterium
CGAACGTCAGGTTGTCGAGCTCCTCGCGCGCGGCGATGCCGATCGCGCCGAGCGACTCGGGCTCGCCCATCTCGCCATCACCGAGGAAGGCCCAGACGTGCTGCTGGGAGGTGTCCTTGATGCCGCGGTTGTGCAGGTAGCGGTTGAAGCGCGCCTGGTAGATCGAGTTGATGCCGGTCAGCCCCATCGAGACCGTGGGGAACTCCCAGAAGTCGGGCATCAGACGGGGATGCGGGTACGACGGCAGCCCGCGGCCGGCCCCCCGCGAGAGCTCCTGGCGGAAGCCGTCGAGCTGGTCCTCGGACAGCCGCCCCTCGAGGAAGGCCCGGGCGTAGATGCCGGGGGAGGCGTGACCCTGGATGAAGACCTGGTCGCCGGACTCGCCGTGGTCCTTGCCGCGGAAGAAGTGGTTGAAGCCGACCTCGTAGAGGCTGGCGGAGGACGCGTACGTCGCGATGTGGCCGCCGGCGCCGATACCGGGCCGCTGCGCGCGGTGCACCATCATCGCGGCGTTCCAGCGGACGTAAGCCCTGATCCGCCGCTCGACGTGCTCGTCGCCGGGGAACCAGGGCTCAGCCTCCGGCGCAATCGTGTTGATGTAGTCGGTGGAGCGCAGCGCCGGCACGCCGACCTGCTGTGCGCGGGCGCGCTCCAGCATGCGGAGCATGAGGTAGCGGGCGCGCTTGGGACCGGCGCTCGCGATGACGGCGTCGAGCGAGTCGAGCCACTCCTGGGTCTCAGCCGGGTCGATGTCGGGGAGCTGGGTCGGCATGCCGTCGCTGATCACCGTGTGGCGGGTGGGCTCCGTCACGCCTCGCTCCTCGCGCTCGCCTGCTGCCTCACGCACATCCTTGCCATGCTGGCACGGTACGTCACCTCTACCGAGCGGTAACCGGGAGCGCTGCTGTGCAGACCGTCGTCGTCGATGTCAGGACCGGCTCGCGCGAGCGGGTGCATGACCTCACGCCCGAGGTCGCCCAGTGGCTCAGCGAGGTGGCAGCCGGGCAGGACGGGCTGCTGCACGTCTTCGTCCCGCACGCCACCGCCGGGGTCGCCGTACTCGAGCTCGGAAGCGGCTCCGACGATGACCTGCTCGCCGCGCTCGCCGAGCTGCTGCCGGCCGACGACCGGTGGGGCCACGCACACGGGTCCCGCGGGCACGGGCGGTCACACGTGATGCCGGCCCTTGTCCCGCCGTACGCGTCCCTCCCGGTCATCAGCGGGCGTCTCGCGCTTGGCACCTGGCAGTCACTGGCCCTGGTGGACCTCAACGTCGACAACGCCGTGCGTCAGGTCAGGCTGTCGTTCCTGCCGGGCTGACCCACTCGGCCGACCCGCTCGGCTGGCCCGCCCGGCTGGCCACTTCTGCCTATGGCGGATAGCGCCGCGGAGGAGTCCGATCGGGGTGTCGCCTACGAGAGGACAACCCATGGCGCACAACTACCGGAAGCTGGCCGCGCAGGTCTACGACATCTTCGCCCGGGGTGCCGTCAAGGAGCTTCCGAGCGTGTTCGCGGCGGACTTCATCGAGCACGAGCAGCTGCCCGGATCGCAGACCACGGGCATGGCCGCGGTGCAGGAGTGGATCGAGGCGACGAAGACCGGCATCAGCGACATCTCCTACCGGCTTGATTCCGTGGTCGGGCAGGGCGACGAAGCGGTCTGCCGCGTTCAGCTCACCGGGACCCACACCGGGGAGCTCTTCGGCGCACCCGCAACGGGCAACGCGATCGACGTCATGATCCTGGACTGGGTCCGGATCAGCGACGACGGCAAGGTCGTCGAGCACTGGGGGGCGTTCCAGGAGAGCCAGCTCATGGCCCAGCTCGGCATCGCCACCGCACCCGCCGCCATCGACCTGACCACCCCGGCCGCGACTCGGGCCTGACCTACCCGCACGCCGAATCCGGGGTTGTGGCCCTTTCAGCGACGCTGAAGCAGCAACAACCCCGGAATCGACGGACGTCTGACTACCGGTTGCGCGAGGCCTTGCGCGCCTGCTTCTCCGCGGTCGCGAGCTGAGCCAGCCGCTCGGCCTCGGCCTTCTCGCGGGTCGCCGCGGCGCGGGTCTTCGCCGCGTCGTCGAGCTTGGCCTTGGGAGCCGCCGTACGCGCTGAGAGCCGCTCGTCGATGCGGGCCTCTGCCGCGGCCGCCTTCTGCTGCTCGGCTGCGACCACCGAGTCGACCGACCGCTCGACTGCCGTGATTGCGGCGTCGGCTCTGGCCTGCGCGACCTGCTCGGCCTCCCGCTTGGCCGCGGACTTCTCCTGGGCGACCCGACGTGCCTCGGCCTGCTGGGTCTCGGCAGCCTGCTTGCGCTGCTGCGCGGCCCGCTTCTTCTCGGCCTCCACCTTGGCTGCCGCTTCCTGACGACGCGCCTCCGCCTTCTCCTCGAGGGCAACGGCGGTTTCGAGTACGGCGGCATGCCGGCACAGCGACTCGCCGCGCTGGATCAGGCCTGGGTCATCCAGCAGCCGACCCGCGGCCTTGTCGATGGTGCCGAGGGCCCGCTCGACGCCGAGCCGAAGCCCGGACTCCTCCGGCAGGTAGCGGGCGACCACTCTCGTCTGGATCAGCTGAGCGGGCGCGCGAAGCGCCTTGTACTCGAGCGCCACTGCGGCGCGCGGGGCTGTGAGGACCTTCATGTGTGCTCGTCTCCTGTGGTGGTGTGAGGTCAGTCGGTGGTGAGGTCGGCACGCGCGGCGATCGCGTCGGCGTCGGCACGGGCTCGGAGCGCTGCCTGCTCGGCTGCGGTGGCGCTGGCCTGCTCGCGTGCGAACCGCTCGCCGGCCTCGCGCTCACGACGGTCCGCCTCAGCCCGCTCCTGACGAGCCTGCTCGGCTACCCGGTCGAGCTGCGACTGCGCCTTCGCCTCGGCTTCGGCCTTGCGCGTGAGCTCGAGTCGCTCCGCCTCGGCCAGCGCCGCCGCCTCAGCTTGCAGGCCGCGCCGCTCGACCTCTTCGACCTGGCGCGCGGCGGCCTGCTCCACCGCCACCCGCTGGCGCTGCGCGGCGGCGCCTTCGGCTGCGAGCACTCCCGCTGCCTCCGAGGCCTCGGCAGAGGCGATGGCGTCCTTCGCGCCGGCGTCCTTGCGGGCCGCCGCCTCAGCCTGCTGGAGCTGGCCCTCGGCCGCGAGCGAGTCGTTGCCCAGCAGCGCGCCGGTGACCTCCTTGACCTTGCCGCTGATGGTGGCGGCGAGTCCCTTGCGCGCCTCCTGGGCCGGGCCGTCTTCTGAGCTATGTGCGTGGGTCATGCGGATGAAATCCTCCTGCGGCTCATGGATTCTGCGGTAGCTGGATTCTGCGGTAGCTGGGTTCTGCGGTAGCTGGGTTCTGCGGCGACGCGTGCCGCCTTCAGCACCTCTGCCCCTGGAGACCACGCTCACGCGTGGATCGCCGGTGACGCATGCCACAGACGTGCGGGGAATGGGGCGTCGATCAGGCGAGGCCCAGCATGGGAGACGTGACGGTCTCAGCCGGGGCCGCGGTGATGGCCCGTCAGCAGGTGGTGGTCGGTGCCGTCCGCCGACTCTGGGTCGGCGTGGACGATGGCGGCCGTGAGCCGGGGGATCTGGTGGACCAGTCGGTGCTCGGCGTCCTCGGCGATGGCATGCGCAGCCACGAGGCTGAGTGAGTCGTCGACGCCGATCCGGCACTCCGCGCGGAGCTGGTGCCCGATCCACCGCAGTCGCACCTCGTCGACGGCCCGCACCCCCGGTGTCGCCGCGAGGGTCTGCTCGGCCTTCTCGACGAGGTCAGGGTCGACCGCGTCCATGAGCCGCCGATAGACCTCGCGCGCCGCGTCCCGCAGCACCGCGAGGATCGCCAGCGTGATGAGCAGACCGACTGCCGGGTCGGCCTGGTCCCAGCCCAGCGCGACCCCGCCGGCGCCGGCCACCACGGCCAACGAGGTGAGCCCGTCGGTGCGCGCGTGCAGCCCGTCCGCGACCAGCGCGGCCGACCCGATGCGCCGCCCGACCCGGATGCGGTACTGCGCCACCAGCTCGTTCCCGACGAAGCCAGCGACGCCGGCCGCTGCGACCGCCCAGAGGTGGGTGACCTGATGCGGGTGCTGCAGCCGGCGAACTGCCTCCCAGGCCGCCAGAGCGGCGCTCGCGGCGATGACCACGACGATCGCCACGCCCGCGAGGTCCTCGGCGCGGCCGTACCCGTAGGTGTAGCGGCGAGTTGCCGGCCGCCGTCCCAGCACGAAGGCGATGCCCAGCGGTACGGCGGTGAGGGCGTCGGCGACGTTGTGCAGCGTGTCCCCGAGCAGAGCCACCGAGCCGCTGAGGACGACGACCACGGCCTGCGCGGCAGCGGTGAGGGCGAGTACACCGAGCGAGATCCACAACGCCCGCAACCCGTCCCGGCTCGACTCCAACGCGGGGTCCACCGCGTCGCTGCTGTCGTGACTGTGGGGCGCCAGCAGGTCGCGGAGCCGGGCACCGAGGCCGCCCGGGTGCGAGTGCGGATCGGGCTCGCGCGGTCCGTCGTACTCGTGCCCGTGGTCGTGCTCGTGCTGGTGGTGGTGCCCGGCCTCGCCGTGCTCCCCACCCTCCGCCACGGCCCGGACGCTACCCCTCGGGCGGGCCTGCCACTTGCGCAGTAGGCGAGCGGTCCGGTCCACTACTCCACGAACGGCCCGCTTCGGGCCACCGCACCGGAGGGGACACCTTGAGCGCGACCGCGGACTCCGCGGAGGGGCAGCGCAGCGCGGCCGCGAGGCTGGGGCTGCGTCCGGGCCACGTCGTGCTCGAGATGGGCTACGACGACGACTGCGACGACGAGCTGCGCGCGGCCATCGTCACTGCCACGGGCAACGAGCTGGTGGACGAGGACTACGACGACGTCGTGGACGCGGTGCTGCTGTGGTGGCGCGACGATGACGGTGATCTGGTGGACGCGCTCGTCGACTCCCTGACCGTTCTCGCTTCGGGCGGGTTCATCTGGGTGCTGTCACCGAAGGCGGGACGGGTCGGGCACGTCGAGCCCAGTGACATCGGGGAGGCCGCGCCGACCGCGGGCCTGTCGCAGACCTCGAGCGTCAG
>JAVEEJ010000134.1 GCA_030840515.1 Frankiaceae bacterium
CGAGCGCGCAGCGGCTTACGGCTCTGCGTGTCGAACACCGCGTCGAGGTTGCGCATCGACCCGGCCTTCAGCCCGTCGTCTTCCGGCTGCAGAACGCGCCCGTCGTACTCGTCCACGTCGCCTCGTCCAAGGATCCACCCGCGGCGGAGCGGCGGAAGTCCGCGACGGACGTCGGGCGAGTACGACGTGTCGGTGTAGGGCCCGCTGGTGTCGTAGAGCACCACCGAGTCACCGCTCGTCAGGAGGACCTCCCGCATGGGGATGCCGACGCCGTCAGGCCCGGGAAGGTGGGTCTTGCGGGATCCGGTGATCGGACCCGTGGTGATCTGAGTGGGGACGTCAGTGGCTGTCATGGGGCTCCCTACGCCGGCATTACCCGGTCAGGTCGTGGCGGTCGGCGGCGCGTCAGCCGCCCTCTCAGCCCACTCGGTGTGAGCTCCCGCGTTGGTGTCCCGACCCTACGCTCAGGGCGTGGCGGCTGCGCCCGAGGCCGGGTAGAGGCGCACCTTGATCAAGAGCCCGTCGTCAAAGGCGGTGGTCCACACCTCGTCGGCGGTCACCAGGAGGCTGCCGCCGCTCAAGGGGACCGGAGAGGTCACGGCCTCGACAACCGAGCTGCTAGCGGGGTCGATCAGGATCAGGAATCCGGCCTTCTGGCGCACCCACAGCCGGTGTCCCGCGTCGACCGCCAGGTCGCCGTCCGGCCCTGCGTGCACACCGGAGTAGACGACTCTGCGCTGCAAGGAATCAGCATCGAGCTCCAACACCCCGTCGGAGCTGTCCACCCACACCGTGCTGGCGGTCACCGCGGCGATGCCCGGGGAACCGACTCTCGCGCTCGCCGCGACCTTGCCCGACGTCGGCTCGATGCGGAGCACTCTCCCCGCGCCGCGGCAGGTCGCGAGGAGCACCTGACCGCTTCCCTCGAGCTGCAGGCAGCTTGTCGGCAGCCGGTAGCGGGACAGCCGTCCCGACGCCGGGTCGATCGCGACGAGCGACTTGCCGTCGTCGGTCAGCACCCAGATCCGTCCACCGACGAGAGGCATCCGCACCTGGTCGAACAGCTTGTTGAGGTCGAGCGTGCGAACGGGCTTCAGCGTCTGGGGGTTGATCTGCACGACGTCGATCCCATGGTCCGTCGCGGCGCAGGCCCAGATCGACGCACCGTCAGCCCCGATGCCTTGGCAGTAGTGGCTGCGATCGCTCGCGGTGTCCAGCCGGATCTCGCCGACTATGCGATTGCGCAGGGGGTCGACCTTCACGACACGTCCGTCGTCGGTCTTGACCCAGAGCGACCCGTCGACGGACGCGATGCCGTCCGCGTTGGCGATCGCCACCCGCGCGAGCTCGCGTTCGGCGAGGGCGCCACTCGCCGCTGGTCCGCCCGTGACCACGCGAGGAGGGGTCACGGAGGGCTTCGCTCCCGAGGTGCAGGCCACGGTCAGCAGGACCGCAGCCAGAGGTCCGGCTAGTCGCCTCGTCACAGCGGCATGCTTCCACGGAGATCCGTGGCCCAACGCCCCTCAGCCGCCGCAGTCGATGAAGAACGTCATGTACCAGCCCGGCTTTCGCGCCGGACCGACCGTGAACTCGGCGGTCCCGTACGTGGCGCCGGCGACCTCGGGCGTGTAGCCCTTCGGGAAGCCGTGACGGAAGAAGCACTCGTAGTCCCCGCGCTGCTTGGTGTAGCTGCAGTGGTCGAGCTTCAAGTCGCGCGCCTCGCTGTACATGGCGACGAGGGCGTCGCGTGCCTTGGGATCAGTCACGTGCTTGAGCGAGGCGATGTCGTTGCGGTTCCAAGCGTCGGCCAGGTACCGCATCGCGGCTTCTGGCGTGTCGAAGTGCGGGCCGCCGGTGGGCGGTGTCGGCGTCGACGTGGGGAGCGGTGGCAGTGCGGTCGCGGTGGGCACCGGGCCGTGTGAAGAACCAACGCGAGCGTCGGTGCTGCCGCTGCTGGCGCCGCAGCCGGCTGCCATCAGGAGCAGCGCCAGCGCTCCAAGAGACCGCCTCATGCGCGGAATATGACAGAAGTGGGGCACTGGCGCCCACGAACCGTGCGTCAGGCGCCGTCGCGGGCCGCGTACTGCGTCGCCAGGCTGAGCACCAGCTGGACGTACCAGTCGGCGTGGTTGTAGCGGAAGATGGCGAAGTAGAGCTTGGTCGGCCCCTGGCCGGCGCCGTTGGCGCAGAGGTAGTGGGCGGCGGTGAAGATGGCGTCGGCCGGTGACTGGATGTCCATCACGCCGTCACCGTCACCGTCGACGGCGTAGTGGGCGAAGGTCGCCGGCATGAACTGCATCGGTCCCTGCGCGCCGGCGTAGGAGACGCCTGGGTTGCGGCCGTGGCCCGACTCGACCTGCCCGATCGCGGCGAGTACTGACCACGACAACCCGGCGCAGGTGCGCGCCGCCGCGTGATAGAGCGCGAAGTAGGCCGCGCTTCCCGGCATCGGGCTCGCCTTGCGGGCGAGGGCTCGGCCGGCGGCATCGGTGGCGGCGCGGGCGGCGTCGAGTCGTGCCTTGAGCGCCTCGGCGGCGTGCAGGGTGCTGGCCCGGCCCCGGGCCTGGGCGAGCAGGGCAGCCTGCTGGTCCAGCAGGGCGGTGAGCTCGGCGTAGGTGCGCTTGACCGAGCGGGTGCCCCGGACCTCGGCGAGGGCGCGCGTCCTGGCGTCGGCCGCCGCGGCTAGGGCGACCGTGTGGGCCCCCGAGGCCTGGCTGGCACCGAGCAGCGAGTGGCTGACCAGGTGCTTGGCGACGTCGAGCCGGCTGATCGCCTCGCTGACGCTCCCCGAGCGCAGCACGCTGGCGTAGAGCGCCATCGGCCCACCGCTGCGGTAGAGCATCCGCACCCGGGCGCCCGCGGCAGCGCGCTCGCTGTCGGCGAGCTGCCCGATCTCGGTCGAGTGCTGCTCGGCGCTGACGCCGCGGCTCACCGCGGTGCCCACGGCCTCGATGGCCGCCTCGTAGGCAGCGGTCGCGGCGGCCACCTTCACCTGCAGCGCCTGGACCCGGTGCAGCGCAGCGGCAGCCTGGCGGTCGGCGGCCCGCGCGCTCTCGGCACTGGCCGAGCTGGGGACGAGCAGGGTCACAGCCACGGCGAGCAGCGCGCCGGGCAGCAGGCACCGACGCGCCCGCTTGCCGGACGACCTCACCCTGGCTCAATCGGCCACCCGGACGACCGCCTGTAGCGATCTTGGGAGGATGCGGCTGTGACGGCCCCCGCCCAGAAGGCGCTCCCTGCCGAGCTGTGGCGCGAGCGGCAGCGCGCCCACGCGGCGCGGGTCGACGCCTGGACCGGGCCGCACCTCGCGCGTCGCCGGCTCGGGCAGGCGCATCCCGTCGAGGACTTCCTGTTCACCTACTACTCGCTGCGTCCGGCTCAGCTGCGCCGCTGGCACCCGGGCAGCGACCACCTGCTCGAAGGGGCGAGTGCCAGCGAGCTCGGCCGCGACCATGTCGACGTGCCCGGGGGCGCGCGGCTCGATGTCGCCGCTGCGCTGACGCGGTTGGGCGCGACGCTGCGCTGGGTCGGGACCCTGCTGCAGCGGACTGCCGAGCGTCCCGCGCTCCTGGGCTGCTTCGGCCTGCACGAGTGGGCGATGGTCTACCGCCAGCCTGCCGAGCAGCTGCGCCACTCCGCACACCCCCTGCGGCTGGGATCGGCCACCACCGACACCGTCGTGGAGTCGCTGCCGTTGCGCTGCTCGCACGCCGACGCCTTCCGGTTCTTCACCGCTGCGGCGCGTCCGCTCAACGTCACGGCGGTGACACGCGACCGGCAGCTCGAGCTCGAGCAGCCGGGATGCCTGCACGCCGGCATGGACCTCTACAAGTGGGCCTACAAGCTCGGTCCGCTGGTGCCGTCTGAGCTGGTCGCCGACACGTTCAGCCTGGCGCGCGACATCAGGCTGCTCGACATGCAAGCGAGCCCCTACGACCTCAGCGACCTGGGCGTGGAGCCAGTGCAGGTCGAGACGGCCGAGGGCAGGAGCGAGTACGCCGAGCGCCAGCGCGCCTTTGCGGAGCGGTCAGGGCCGCTCCGGGCCGCCGTACTCGCTCACTGTGAGCGCTGGCTTGCTGCGGCCGACCAGATGCAGATGAGGGCCCCCCTCGCACCGTAGAAGCGGTGCGAGGGAGGCCCTCATCGGAAGAGCGGGTTCGGTTACTCCTTGACGGGCGCCTTGCGGCGACGCTGCGGGAACAGCGCCGAGAGCAGGGCGATGATGCCGAGTACGGCGACCCACGCCGGGACCGCGAGGCTGCGGCCCGGTGCATCGTCCTTGCCCGTGGCGTTCACCGGGCTGGCGGACAGGTCCGTGGCGGAGTCACCCGTCGGCGCGGCCTGCGGAGCAGAGCCGGTGACCGAGCCGGTGACGCCACGCACGGTCGGCGTCGCGGAGCTGCCGCCGTTGACGTTCTGCTTGGCCAGGACCTTGTCGTAGGCCTTGAACAGGCCCTTGCCGGAGGTCTGGCGGATGATCGCGCCCTGGTCCTCGTGCTTGTTCTCGCTCTTGTCCTTCAGCGTCGGGCAGTCGCTCTTGAGGCCGCTGCAGCCGTCGGCGAGGCCGATGAGGACCCGGCCGGTCTTGTCGAGCGTGATGTCGTTGAAGTCGAGCAGGTTGCGGCACACGTTCGACCCGCCGCCGTTCCAGATGCAGCCGCGCTGCACCGGGTCCTTCGGGGTCGCGTCGACCGTGGTCCAGGTGCGGCCGCGGTCGTAGGTGGTGGCGACGTACATGTGCCAGGCGCCACCGGTGTAGGTGTCGCCGGCCTTGTTCATGCCGAACTTCGCACCCTGGAAGTAGCCCTTGGTCGGCGTGCCCAGGAAGGCGAACGCAGCCCGGTCGCCGTCGCCGGCGATCATCTCGCTGAACTCGGTCGAGTGGATGCCGAAGGAGGCACCGACGTCGACCGGCTTGCTCCAGTGCGTGCCGTGGTCGCGGGAGACCGCGACGAGCGGCTTGCCTGAGCCGTCAGCGACACCGAAGTAGACGGTGCCGTCCTTGCCGGCGGCGACCGACGGGTCGGAGCTGCCGACGATGGTGCCGGGGACGCGGCGCACGTTCCAGGTCAGGCCGGCGTCGAGGCTGACCGCCACGCCCTGGTTGCCGGAGCAGGACGCGTTGGGCAGGTAGGCAGCACCGTCGGGGCCGACGCGCAGGTGGCCGTGCAGGCCGCCGCACTCGGAGGTGTAGACGACGTTGCCGTTGCCGAAGGTGAGGCCACCGTCACGGCTGAGCGCGCAGGTAGCGAACGCGAGGCCCTGAGCGCAGTAGTAGACCGCGTTCTTGTAGTTGGACGACGGGAGCGCGCCGACCGCGACCTCCTTGGGGAAGGGGCCACCGCCGTAGGTCTGGTGGTCGACGCCGTTGACCTCGCCACAGCCCTCGCTGGGGGTCCAGGTCTTGCCGTCGTCGTCGCTGTAGGCCGAGAGGCTGCAGGCGAGCACGAGCTGGGAGACCAGGGTCCGGCCGGTGACGTTGTCGGTGAACAGGATCGGGTCGAGCGTCACCACGCTCGTGTTGGGGGCCAACACGTCGGTCCAGGAGCTGCTCAGCCCCTTGAACGCCACCTTGTAGGTCTCGGTGCCGTTCTGGAACATCGTGGCGCCGGTCTTCCAGTTGTTGCCGATCGAAGGCTCACCGGCGCCGCCGTTGATGCTCTTGGGCGCGTAGTACTGGTGGTAGCTGGGGGCCTTGACGCCCTTGGCCGCCGAGATGTTCGGCTTGCTGACGATCACCTTCACGGTGCCGGTGTAGGCGGTCGGCTTGACGTTGTTGTAGGGGCAGGCGATCGCCGTGTAGTTGCCGTTGCGCACGTCGGTGACGACGGCGGTCTCCGTGGTGCTGCTCGAGTCAGCCTCACCGACCGGCTGGCCGTCGGGACCGATCACGACGAGCTTGAAGTCCTGCGCGGTGCCGTTGGGGTCGGCCCAGGTGATCGAGAAGATCGCCGTCTCGTCGAGCTTGGAGGAGACCTTCGGCACGACGAACTTGATCGTGTGCTGGTCGTTGCGGGTGGGCTGCTTGGGGTCGCAGAAGCCCAGCGGGTCGTCGGCGCCGACCTGGCCGAGGGCGATGCCTTCTTCTTGGGTGCCGAGCGGCATCGTGCCCTTGTAGGTCACGGAGGCGCTGCCGATGCCCGACGGGGCCTTGAGCGTCTTCTCCGGGGTGGCTGCGTGACCGGAGGCTGCTCCCACGGTCCAGCTGCCGACGAGTACGAGGCCCGTCAACAAGCGAATTGCACGGCGCATCTGGGTTGGTTCCCTTCCCTGTCCCGGCGGAGCCGGGGCGGCGTGTAGCCGTGGCTGTCGCCAGGCTACGGAGGTCTTCGGCTGAGGTCTTCGACTTCTCAACGACCTAACCTTCCTCAGGACGCGGCGTGTTCCCGCTTTGGACGGCTTTGTCCAGGAAGATTCTCCGCCGAATGGGTCAACGGGCCGACGAAGCGACCGTGAGGTGGCCCACGACGAGCTCGTGCTTGCTGGTCGCGCTGTCCACGAAGGCGCCGTACACGCTTCCGTCAGGGGCCAGGGCGACGTCGATGAAGTCGAGTACGGCGGCATTGCACCGCCCAGGTCCGCACGCACCGTGCACCAGGGGCTCGTCGGCCTTGCCGGTGACCGGAGCGGCGATCACGCTCGGGGCAGCGGCCAGCGGGTTGGGGACCAGCGCGAGATAGCCGGTGAAGCTGACGTCGGAGTAGCTGCCGCGCCAGGGAGCGCCGGGGGAGTTGGTGCTCGCCATGTAGGCCAGGCCGAGCCTGCCCTTGGAGTCGAGATCGATGGCCGGGCCCCAGGCCTCCTTGACGTTGGCCGGGGAGACCTTGATCGGCTTGCCGAAGGTCTTTCCGCCGTCACGCGAGACCGCGAGGTAGGGCAGCCGGTTAAGGGCGACCCAGAAGAAGTAGACGTGGCCCTTGCCGTCGGCCATCACGGTGGCCTGGTAGTCGCTCTGGCCGCTGCCCGGGGCGACGACACCGAAGCCACCGGACAGCGTGGTGTTCATGCCGTTCTTCGCCACTTGGGTCCGGGTCCAGGTGAGCCCCTCGTCGGTGCTGAAGGCCACCCACGGCTGGTTGCACCACCCGCGAGGGACGTAGAGCGTGCCGTCGGGGCCGACGTGGATGGCGCCGACGTCACCGAGGCAGTGCCCGGGGACGCCGGAGTCGCCGCTGCCCTCGCCGGTGCCGTAGGGGCTGGGGTCCGAGAAGGCGTAACCGCCGGTGGGCACCCAGCTGAGGCCGCCGTCGAGGGACTTGTCGCAGCCGGAGGCCGCGGAGTAGCCGTTGTAACCGACGGTCTGGGAGCAGTTGTAGACCACGTTGGGGTAGCCGACGGTCGGACTGACCGTGGGTGGCCCCGCGCTGATGCTCTGGTGGTCGGAGAGGTTGCAGGCCGCGGCGGTGCTCGTCCACGTCTGGCCTTTGTCGTCACTCCAGCTCAAGGCCTGACAGGTGCCGGACAGGTCCGACTTGTAGACCCGGCTGGTGGCCTTGTCGACGTAGAGGAAGGGGTCGAGGGTCACGGTGTGACCAGAGGGGGTGATGTCCTTCCAGTGCCGGCCGTGGTCGGTCGAGCGCACGACCTTGGCCGTGACAGTGCTGTAGAGCGTGCCGTCCTTGGCGATGCCGATGTTGGGCTCGCCGGCTCCGCCGAACCCGGTCCTGAGCAGCTCCACGCGCAGCTTCGGCGCCGCGCTGCTCCCGGGCGCGGCCACCGCCATGGTGAGCGCGGCGACGCAGAGGGCGAGGACCGGGAGACGGCGCATGCTGCGGTCTTCGACGCGCAGCGGGCCAGCCCTGCCTACGCTCGGCCCATGGCCCCGCCGCTGGACACCGCCCCGCTGGACACCCCGCCGTTGAACAATCCGCCGATGGACACCCCGCTGCTCGCGGCGATCCGCGCCGGCGTCATCGGCGACGACCAGGTCATGCCCGGCCCCTACGGCCCGCGCCGGGTGACCTACGCCGACTACACCGCCAGCGGTCGGGCGCTTGACTTCATCGAGGAGTTCATCCGCTGTGAGGTCCTCCCGCGCTACGCCAACACCCACACCGAGTCGAGCGGCACGGGCTTGCAGACCACCCGGCTGCGGGAGGACGCCCGCGAGATCATCCGTGAGGCGGTCGGGGGAGACGGCGAGACCCTCGTCCTCTTCTGCGGATCAGGGGCCACAGGAGCCATCGACAAGCTGATCGGTGTGCTCGGGCTGCGAGTCCCCGCGGAGCTCGACGAGCGCTACGCGCTGACTGAGCGGATCCCGGCAGGGGAGCGGCCGGTCGTGTTCATCGGCCCGTTCGAGCACCACAGCAACGAGCTCCCGTGGCGGGAGTCCATCGCCGACGTGGTGCAGATCCCGGAGGACGCCGACGGCCACATCGACGCGACACGGCTCGAGGCCGAGCTCATCGCGCACGCGGAGCGCCCGCTGAAGATCGGCTCGTTCTCAGCGGCGAGCAACGTCACGGGGATCGTCAGTGACACGGACGGCATCTCGGCGCTGCTGCACCGGCATGGCGCGCTGTCGTTCTGGGACTTCGCCGCGGCAGCGCCTTACGTCGAGATCGCCATGTACAGCGAGCGCGACCCGCTGGCCTACAAGGACGCGGTGTTCCTCAGTCCGCACAAGTTCATCGGCGGGCCGAGCACGCCCGGCGTACTCGTCGCCCGTCGGGAGCTGTTCACCAACCGCGTGCCGGACGTCCCTGGCGGGGGCACCGTCGCCTATGTGAACCCCACCGAGCACCGCTACTTGGACGACCCGGTGCATCGTGAGGAGGGCGGCACGCCCGCGATCGTCGAGTCGATCCGCGCCGGGTTGGTCTTCCAGCTCAAGCAGGCGGTCGGGATCGACGTGATCCGCCAGCGCGAAGAGGCCTTCGTGCAGCGCGCGATCGCGGCGTGGTCGGCCGAGCCGACGATCGAGATCCTCGGCAACGTGACGGCCCGTCGGCTGTCCATCGTGTCGTTCGTGGTGAAGGGGCGTCAGGCGCGCTACCTCCACCACAACTTCGTCGTGGCGCTGCTCAACGACCTGTTCGGGATCCAGTCCCGTGGCGGCTGCTCGTGCGCGGGGCCTTACGGCCACCGGCTGCTGGGGATCGACGTGGACCGCTCGCACGAGATCGACCGCGAGCTCGCCCACGGCTGTGAGGGCATCAAGCCGGGCTGGGTCCGGGTGAACTTCAACTACTTCATCTCCGAGGCGGTCTTCGACTACGTCCTCGAGTCCGTGCGGCTCATCGCGCGTGACGGCTGGCGACTGCTCCCGGACTACCGCTTCGACCCGATGACCGGCCTGTGGCGCCACCGTCGTGGCCCGGTTGAGCCGCCACTGCGGTTGTCGGAGGTGAGCTACGGCGACGACGGCGTGATGCGCCATCCGCGGCATGACGATCGCGCCGGTGAGGACGCCCTTCTCGGCTACCTCGTCGAAGCCCGCGACCTGCTCGCTGCCGCCGACCCCGGCGATGCTCCCGGGGGGAGCGTGTCAGCGGACTTCGACCACTTGCGCTGGTTCGACCTGCCGGCCGCCTCGCTGACGGACGTCTACTCCGGGTCGTTGTCCGCAGCACCACCGACGCGGTAGGGCTCGGACACGCCTTCGTACATCAGGTGCGCGACCAGCCCCTGCTGCGCGTGCGGCAAGTTGTGGCAGTGGTCCATCCAGATCCCCGGGTTGTCGGCGACGAAGGCGATGTCATAGGACGCGCCGCTGGCGACGTCGAGTGAGTCCACCCACCAGGGACTGCCGCTGGCCTTGACGCCATTGCGTGCGAGTACGACGGCGTGGTGGCCGTGCAGGTGCATGGGGTGAAGCCGACCGCTGTGGTTGGAGATGTGCATCCTCACGACGTCGCCCTCGGCCACGACGAACATCGGGACGTCGGGGAACAGGTGGCCGTTGATCGACCACCAGATGCCCGGGCGGCCGTTGACGAACCCGGGCCGGCGGCCGATGGAGTAGCGGAAGGTCCGGTCCGCTGCCTCCGGGCTGAACCCGAGCGGGGAGGGGGTGCCGTACCCCAACAGATCGAGGTGGCCGCTTGGCTGGGGCCTTGCGGTGGGAGCAGTCGCTGACGGGCCGATGAGCAGGGCAGGGCCGCCACCGAGGTCCAGGCGAACGGCGGAGCCGTCCATCGGCGCCTCGATGGCCAGATCGGCGCGGCCCCCGGCGGGGATGAAGAGGGCCTTGCCGTTCACGGCCTGTGGCTGGTGCACGTCGTACCCGTC
>JAVEEJ010000204.1 GCA_030840515.1 Frankiaceae bacterium
GTCGGAGGCGACGCCACACACGACGCAGACGACCCGTTGGGTGCTTTCGCTATCAACCAGAAAGCGGTACAAATCATCGCCCAGCGATGACCCGTTGGCAGCCGATGCCGGAGGTGTACGTGAGAGTACGACGACTGCTCGCCAGCGTCGGCGTACTCGCAGCCCTCGTCATCGGGCAGCCCGCGGCCGACGGCAGCGCTCGCTGTCCCAACCCCAAGACCTGCGACAGCTTCTCTCTCGCCGGCTATCACTGGGGCAGTCCGCGCGCGAGCGTGGTGCACGTCCCCTATTGGGTGAACCCCACCCAGCCCTGGGTGAGCGGCCAAGACTTCATCGGCGCCATCCGCGCGGCCACGCGCACCTGGATGGCGGCAGATCCACGCATCCGGTTCGACTACCAGGGGACCACCACCTCGGTGCCCGGTGTGCAGGACGGTGTCTCCGTGATCGGCGCAGGAGTGGTCCCCGCGGTCGGGGGTCTGGCCGTCACCACCCCTTACGTCAGCGATGGCAACCGGGTCACGGAGGCAGACCTCGCCTTCGCCTTGACTTCCTTCTTCGAGTGGGATCCGTGCCAGCAGAAGGACAACTCCTGTGGTCGACCGGCCCGTCGGCTTCCCACGGGCACCTGGTTCGGAGACGTGCAGGGCATCGCCACGCATGAGCTCGGGCATGTGTTGGGTCTTGACCACCCGGCGGACGAGGCGGGCGAGGAGCTGACCATGAGCGCCCTCTACGACCAGATCGACGCCAGTGAGCTGCGCTACCAGACGCTCGGCCTGGGCGACATCCTCGGCGTGCGTGCGCTCTACCCCTGCCGGTGCGCGGCGCCCCGGGTGTTCAGTCCCTGAGTGGTGCCAGACTCGGCGCCATGACGACGACGGACGCCGCGGTCACGCTCGCTGACATCGAGGCCGCCCGAGAGCTCATCAAGGACGTCGTACGCCGGACTCCGGTCGAGGGTTCACGCACCCTGAGCGATCGCGTCGGCGGGCCGGTGCACTTCAAGTGCGAGAACCTCCAGCGGGCCGGTTCGTTCAAGCTGCGCGGCGCCTACACCCGGCTCGTGCGGCTGTCCGCCGAGGAGCGCGCTGCGGGCGTCGTCGCCGCCAGCGCCGGCAACCACGCGCAGGGCGTCGCCCTGGCGGCTCAGCTGCTGGGGATCCGCTCGACCATCTTCATGCCTCACGGCGCCCCACTGCCGAAGATGCAGGCCACCCGTGCCTACGGCGCGGAGGTGAAGCTGCACGGCTACACGCTCGACGAGGCCATCCCCGAGGCGTTGCGGTTCGCGGAGGAGACCGGTGCTGTCTTCATCCACCCCTTCGACCACCGTGACATCGTCTCGGGCCAGGGCACGGTAGGTCTGGAGATCCTCGAGCAGGTGCCCGACGTGAAGACCGTGGTGGTGTGCACCGGCGGTGGTGGCTTGGTGGCGGGTACGGCGGTCGCGGTGAAGACCTTGCGTCCCGACGTGCGCGTCGTCGCGGTCCAGGCCGAGGGCGCAGCGGCCTACCCCGCGTCCCTCGCCGCTGGTCATCCCGTGGCTTTGGAGCGCATGGCGACGATGGCCGACGGCATCGCCGTGGGCTGCCCGGGCCCGGTGCCGTTCGGCCTCGTCGAGCGTTATGTGGACGACGTGCTCACCGTCAGCGAGGAGTCGCTGTCCAAGGCGCTGCTGCTGTGCCTGGAGCGAGCCAAGCTGGTGGTGGAGCCGGCCGGCGCGGCGGCGTGCGCGGCGGTGATGGACAACCCCACGGCCTTCGAGCCTCCCGTCGTGGTGGTGCTGTCCGGCGGCAACATCGACCCGCTCCTGCTCCACCGCGTGCTTCAGCACGGCCTCGCCGCTGCGGGGCGCTACCTGTCCTTCCGCGCGCTGATCTCCGACCGCCCGGGTGGCTTGCACGGGCTCATGGGGGAGCTGGCCGCGGTGGACGCCAGCGTGATGGAGGTCGAGCATGTCCGCACCGGCGCGCACCTGCGGCTCAATGAGGTCGAGGTCGCGGTCCAGGTCGAGACCCGCGGACCGGAGCACGCAGCCGACGTGCTGAACCGGCTCCGCGATGCGGGCTACCGCGTCGAGCTCAACTGACGATGGGGTCGGACGGCCGGATACCGAACTCTGCTCGTTTGACCCGGTTGCGCCCCGAGGTCTTCGCGACGTAGAGCGCGAGGTCCGCGCGGTGGATGAGCGCGTCAGGGTGCTCGTCGGGCCGGTTCGTGGAGACACCTGCGCTGAGCGTCACGTGGATGATGTCGCCGCCGGTGCCCACCGGGATGGCCAGCTGCTCGACCGCGGCGCGCATGCGGTCCGCAGCCCGGTCGGCACCGTCCGCATCGAGGTGCGGCAGCAAGAGCAGGAACTCCTCGCCGCCCCACCGGCACAGCACATCCTCCGCACGCAGCTGGGCGGCCATCGCACGAGCGACGTCGCTGAGCACCGTGTCGCCGGCCGAGTGCCCGAAGGTGTCGTTGATGCGCTTGAAGTGGTCCAGGTCGAGCACGGCGACGGAGACGGGATAGCCGTGGCGTCGGCTTCCCGCGAGATGCGCGCTGAGCTGCTCCCGCACGTACCTGCGGTTGAAGAGCCCGGTGAGCTCGTCGAGGCTGGCGATGTGCTGCAACTGCTGATGACTGATGCGAAGTCTGCGTCGGCTCTCGATGAGTCCGGCCGCCAGTGGCCCGGCGATCATCACCGCGAGTCCGAGGAGTCCGATGATGAACCAGGGCACGAGCCGGGACGCTCCGGAGACGGGCGCGTAGAGCGTGGTCCGAGGCACGCTCGTCACAAGCGTCCAGGGGGTCCGCCCGACCTGCGCCGACACGAAGAAGCGTTGCCGCTTCGCCGCCCGGTAGTGCCCGGAGGCGCGTTGCGCCAGCGCCTCGGCCAGAGGGGCGTCCTCGCTGCTGAGCTTGCGGACCGCTCCCTGCGTCGGTGTGCTGCTCGCTACGACATTCAGTGACGTGTCGACCAGGAACGACGCACTGCCGGACAGCGCCGAGGCGTTGTGCAAGAACTCGCGCAGGGGAGTGTCGTTGATGTTGTAGGCGCCGCTGATGACCCGGCGGCCCTCGCCGGAGCCGAACGGCACGGCCAGCCCCGCAACCGGCTCGCCGGTGACGGCCGACGGCACGATGGTCGACACTGCTCGTCTGCCGCCCACTGCCGATCGCAGATGGGCGTCCTTGGCCGCGATGTTCTTCCCGAGGGTGCTCGGGCTCGATGGGTAGCTCGCGAGCAGGGCGCCCCTGTTGTCCAGCACGACGGCAGCCGTGAAGCCGAAGGCCTCCACCACCTCCTGGAAGGCCGCGTCCAGGATTTGCGGGTCCTGCGCAATGAGCAGTCGGGTGGCGACTGCCTTCTCGCGATCCATGATCCCGTCGAGATAGCTGTCCACGAAGCTCGCGGACAGGGCGACGCGGTCCTTCTGCCGCTGCTCGAGCTGTTCCCGGCTCTTCGCCTGCGCGTTGTGGAGCAGGCTGGCGGCGGCGGTGATGAGGCTGAGCGCGAGGAGCGTGGCGACGAACCGCAGGCCCGTGTCGCGCCGCGTGCGGCCGACCAGTAGCCGTGTCCCCCGACTCATGACCTCAGACGGTAACGCTCAAGCAGCCCCCCCGCGGGGAGGTCAGCCCTTCAGGAGCTCCTCGGTCGCCTCGAGGACGCGGTCCACATCTTTGTCCGTGCCCACCGTGATCCGGACACCGTCGTCGTCGTACGGGCGCACCAGGATGCCGCGCTCAGCCATCGCCTCGCCGTACTCGAAGCTCCGATCACCCAGCGGAAGCCACACGAAGTTGCCCTCCGTCTCGGGCACGTCCAGACCGAGCGCGATGAGGCCTCCCCGCAGCCGGTTGCGCTCCGTCCTCACCAGCTCGGCCCGCTCGCGCACGGCATCCGCGGCGGCGAGCGAGGCGACGGCAGCAGCCTGCGCCGCCGCGTTCACTCCGAAGGGCACACCGGTCTTGGCCAGCGCCGCCACGATCAGGGGATCGGCGAGGCAGTAGCCGACGCGCAGGCCGGCCAGTCCGTAGGCCTTGGAGAAGGTGCGGAGTACGACGAGGTTGGGGCGACCGGCCAGCAGGGTCGTGCCGTCGACGCTGTTCGGGTTGGAGACGAACTCGGCGTATGCCTCGTCGAGTACGACGAGCACGTGGTCCGGCAGCGCGTCGAGGAACCGCTCGACGTCGGCCTGGCGTAGCGCGGGACCCGTCGGGTTGTTCGGGGAGCACAGCAGCACCAGCCGGGTGCGCTCGGTGATCGCGGCCGCCATCGCGTCGAGGTCGTGCTCGGCCGTAGCGGTGAGCGGCACCTGCACGGGCTCGCCGCCGACGACGCGTGCGATGACCGGGTAAGCCTCGAAGGAGCGCCAGGCGTAGAGGACCTCATCGCCCTGGTCGACGACGATCTGCGCGATCGACTGCAGCAGCCCGACGGACCCGGTGCCGACGCCGATGTTGTCCGACGCGACGCCGTACTTCTCCGCAAGCGCGGTCCGGAGCATCGTCGCCGCCGGGTCGGGATAGCGGTGGCTCTCGCTCATGGCCGCCGCGGCGGCTTCCACCACGCCCGGCAAAGGACCGAACGGCACCTCGTTGGAGGCCAGGCGCACGACCTCCTCGAGCCCCACGGGACGGCGACCGGCCTTGTAGCCGGCGATCGCGTCGAGGGCGGTGCGGAAGCGTGCGCTCATGGGGCCGACCCTAGGCCCGGGTCACAGGTTGCCGCGAGCGTCCTGCTCACGCTCGATCGCCTCGAACAGGGCCTTGAAGTTGCCCTTGCCGAAGCCGAGCGAGCCGTGCCGCTCGATGAGCTCGAAGAAGACAGTCGGCCGGTCCTGCACCGGCTTCGTGAAGATCTGCAGCAGGTAGCCGTCCTCGTCGCGGTCGACCAGGATCCCGCGGGCCTTCAGCTCCTCCACCGGCGCCCGCACGGTGCCGATGCGCGCGCGCAGCTCGGCGTCCTCGTAGTAGGACGTCGGGGTCTGCAAGAACTCGACACCGGCTGCCTTCATGTCGTCGACGGCCGCGAGGATGTCGTTGGTCGCCAGCGCGATGTGCTGCACGCCCGGGCCGCCGTAGAACTCCAGGTACTCGTCGATCTGACTCTTCTTCTTCGACACGGCGGGTTCGTTGAGCGGGAACTTGACCTTGCGCGTCCCGTTGGCGACGACCTTCGACATGAGCGCGCTGTACTCCGTCGCGATGTCGTCGCCGATGAACTCGGCCATGTTCGTGAAGCCCATGACCCGGTTGTAGAAGCCGACCCACTCGTCCATGCGACCGAGCTCGACGTTGCCCACGCAGTGGTCGATCGCCTGGAAGTAACGCTTGCGCGCCGGCGGCGCGACGATCGGCTCGCGGGCGACGTACCCCGGCAGGTAGGGGCCGCTGTAGTTGCTGCGGTCGACCAGCGAGTGACGCGTCTCGCCGTAGGTTGCGATCGCGGCGCGC
>JAVEEJ010000275.1 GCA_030840515.1 Frankiaceae bacterium
TGACGAGCCAGATCGACCAGCTGCAAGCGGTGCTCCGGGCGCTGCTGTCACCGGCGGGCGCCGCCAAGCTGGCCGAGAGTGCAGAGCAGGTCCCGCGAGCGCGGACGCCACGACAGCGAAGCGGGTACGACGCCCCGACTCCTGCGC
Source organism: Frankiaceae bacterium (assembly GCA_030840515.1). GTDB lineage: Bacteria > Actinomycetota > Actinomycetes > JAVEEJ01 > JAVEEJ01 > JAVEEJ01. Next base: position 148 of record JAVEEJ010000275.1, read on the forward strand.
GGCAGATCGATCTCGACCAGGCGGTCCCGACGCTGCCGAAGGCGCTCTGAGCTAACCCGCCGCCACGGGAGCGAGCTCGACCGCGACAGTGAGCTCCGCGGCCTCCGAAGGCTCGGTGGTCAGCGAGCTGATGCGTCCGGCGGCCTTGAGGTCGGCCGCCGCCAGCTCGACCAAGGACAGCTGAGCAGCCGGGCCTGACACGACCGCGCTGGTCACCTCTGCGCGCATCGACTGCTTGGCGTCGCTCTTGGCCTTCCGTACCGCGGTCAGGGCGGACCCGAGCGCGGTCAGCAGCGCAGGATCAGCGTCAGCGGCGGCAGCACGCAGCGGCTGCGCCTCGGGCCAGCGGGCCCGGTGCACCGAACCGTCCTGCCACCACGACCAGACCTCTTCCGTGACGAAGGGCAGGGTCGGAGCCAGCAACCGCAGCACGGTGGACAGCGAGATGGAGAGCGCCGCCTGGGCGGAGCGGGCCCCCTCCTCACCGCGGGTGGCGTAGGCGCGCTCCTTGACAAGCTCGATGTAGTCGTCGCAGAACGTCCAGAAGAAGGACTCGGTCAGCTCGAGCGCCCGTGTGTGGTTGTAGGCCTCGAACGCCCTGGTCGCGTCGTCCACGACGTCCGCGAGCAGCGCGAGCAGAGCCCGGTCGATCGGCTCGGTCACGGAGGAGATGTCGGGCTCACCCGCGCCCAAGCCGAGCGCGAACTTCGACGCGTTGAGCAGCTTGATGGCGAGCCGTCGGCCGACTTTCATCTGCCCGGTGTCGAAGGCCGCATCCGTCCCCAGCCGAGCGGAGGCTGCCCAGTAGCGCACCGCGTCCGAGCCGTGCTCTTCGAGTAGCGCCATAGGGGTGACGACGTTGCCCTTGGACTTCGACATCTTCTTGCGGTCGGGATCGAGGATCCAGCCCGAGATCGCGGCGTGCCTCCAGGGCACCACCCCGTGCTCGAGGTGCGCCCGCACCACGCTGGAGAACAGCCAGGTCCTGATGATGTCCTGACCCTGGGGGCGGAGGTCCATCGGGAAGACCCGCCCGAACAGGTCCTCGTCCCCTTCCCAGCCTCCGATGATCTGCGGCGTCAGCGACGACGTGGCCCACGTGTCCATCACGTCGGGGTCGCCGACGAAGCCTCCCGCCGTGCCGCGCTGCTCCGCCGTGTAGCCGGGCGGCACGTCGGAGGAGGGGTCGATCGGCAGGGCGTCGGCGCTGGGGGCGATCGGTGCGTCCCACTGCGGCTCGCCGTCGGGGCCGACGGGGTACCAGAGCGGAACGGGCACGCCGAAGAAGCGCTGGCGGCTGATCAGCCAGTCGCCGTTGAGCCCCTCGACCCAGTTCTCGTAGCGCACCTGCATGTGCTCCGGGTGCCACTGCAGCTCCCGGCCGCGGGCCAGCAGGGCGTCGCGGAGGTCACCGTCACGCCCGCCGTTGCGGATGTACCACTGACGGCTGGTGACGATCTCGAGTGGCTTGTCGCCCTTCTCGAAGAAGTTGGCCTTGCGCTGGGTGGGCGTCGGCTCCCCGTCGAGGTCTTCGCTGTCCCGCAGCTGCTGGACGATCGATTCGCGGGCCGAGTACGACGTCTTGCCGGCGAGCGGCTCGTAAGGCGCGGGGTTCGCCAACCACTCAGGGGTCTCCCGGAGCAGCCGACCGTCGCGACCGATGATCGAGCGCGTCGGCAGCTGCAGCTCCCGCCACCAGATCACGTCGGTCAGGTCACCGAAGGTGCAGCACATCGCGATGCCCGCGCCCTTGTCCGGCTCGGCGAGCGGGTGCGCGAGCACGGGGACCTCGACCCCGAAGAGTGGTGAGGTCACGGTCGAGCCGAACAGCGGCTGGTAGCGCTCGTCGTCGGGGTGCGCGATGAGCGCGACCACCGCGGGGATGAGCTCCGGACGGGTGGTCTCGATGTAGACCGGGCCGCTCGCGCCGTGGAAGGCCACCCGGTGGAAGGCACCCGGGTAGTCCCGCGCCTCGAGCTCCGCCTGGGCCACCGCGGTCTGGAACGTCACGTCCCACAAGCCCGGTGCCTCCGCCTGATAGGCCTCACCGCGCGCGAGGTTGTTGAGGAACGCCCGCTGTGACACGGCCCGGGCCCGGGTGTCGATGGTCTGGTAGCCGTAGCTCCAGTCGACCGACAGACCGGCCCGTCGCCACAGCGCCTCGTAGGCCTTCTCGTCCTCCAGCGTGAGTCGCTCGCAAAGCTCGACGAAGTTGCGCCGCGAGATCGACAGCTGGTCCTTGGCTGCCGCCTCGGGCGGCTCGAAGGACGGGTCGTAAGGCAGCGACGGATCGCACCGGACCCCGAAGTAGTTCTGCACCCGACGCTCCGTGGGCAGGCCGTTGTCGTCCCACCCCATCGGGTAGAAGACCTCACGTCCACGCATCCGCTGATAGCGCGCCAGCACATCGGTGTGGGTGTAGGAGAACACGTGGCCCACGTGCAGCGAGCCCGAGACGGTGGGCGGGGGAGTGTCGATCGAGTAGATCTGCTCACGCGTCTTGGTCCGGTCGAACCGGTAGGTGCCCTGCGAGTCCCAGATCGCCTGCCACTTCTCCTCGAGGCCGTCGATGGTCGGCTTCTCGGGCACGCTCTGCATAAGGCGGATGCTAGTGGGACGCGCCCAGCGCCTTACGATCCGTCGCGTGGATCACGAGCTCGACGAGCTGGCGCGCGTCGAGCGGCTCATGGAGGCCCGCGGGCCTGCCCACATCAACCCCGGGCTCGAGCGGATCGAGGCCGTCCTTCACCTCCTCGGCGACCCGCAGCGCGCCTACCCCTCCATTCACATCGGCGGCACCAACGGCAAGACGTCCACGGCGCGCATGGCGGAGGCCTTGCTGCGGAGTGCCGGGCTGCGCACGGGCCGCTACACCTCGCCCCACCTGGTGTCGGTGACCGAGCGGATCTCGGTCGACGGAGAGGCGTTGAGCCCAGGGGCGTTCGCCGCGCTCTACGACGACGTCGCGCCATACGCCAGCCTTGTCGACGCGGAGCACCCCGCACAGCCCGTGACCTACTTCGAGCTCATGACGGCCATGGCCTTCGCCGCGTTCGCAGACGCGCCGGTCGATGCGGCGGTGGTAGAGGTCGGGCTCGGCGGGACGTGGGACTGCACCAACGTGGTCGCCGCGCCCGTCGCCGCGCTGCTTCCGATCTCCCTCGACCACACCGAGCTGCTGGGGGACACGGTCGGGCAGATCGCCGCCGACAAGGCCGGCATCGTGCACGAAGGCGCACTGCTCGTGCTTGCCGCTCAGCCACTCGAGGCCGCGGAGGTGATCCTGCGTCGGGTGGCGGAGGTCGGTGCGACGGTGGCGCGTGAGGGACTCGAGTACGGCGTGCTGAGCCGCGCCCTTGCGGTCGGCGGACAGCTCGTCACCCTGCAGGGGCTTCACGGCGTGTACGACGACGTGCTGCTCCCGCTGCACGGCTCGCACCAGGCAGCGAACGCGGCCGTCGCACTCGCCACGGTGGAGGGGCTGCTGGGTCGCCCGCTCGACGTCGAGCTCGTCCGTGACGCGCTGGGCTCGGTGACCTCTCCAGGGCGTCTGGAGGTGGTGCGCCGAAACCCGACGATCGTCGTTGACGCAGCCCACAACCCGGCGGGCATGGCGGTGACAGCCGCGGCCATTCGCGACGCGTTCGACTTCACCCGGCTGGTGGCCGTAGTGGGGGTGCTGGCCGACAAGGATGCGCGCGGCATCCTGGAGGCGCTGGAGCCTGCCGCCGACGTCGTCCTCGTCACGCGATCGAGCTCGCCTCGAGCACTCCCGGTGGACGAGCTTGCCGGGATCGCGGTGGAGGTGCTCGGCGCGGATCGTGTCGAGACGGTCGGCTCGCTCGCCGAAGCGCTCGACCGGGCTGTTGAGGTCGCCGACGAGCACTTCGGGAGCGGCGTGCTGGTCACCGGGTCCATCACCTTGGCAGGCGACGCCCGGCGACTGCTGCCCCCATGACCAGCGACGACCGGCCCGCGCGCTGGCTGGGACCAGCCGTTCTGACGATGGAAGGCGTGCTCGCGCTACTGGTGGCACCGGCGGTTGCCGTCAGCCATCGGGCACACGCCGGACGGTCAGCGCTGCTCGTCGTCGTACTCGCACTCGCGTTCTTCGTCTCGGCCGGACTGTCGCGGCGGTCGACCATCCCCGGCTGGCTATGCCAGGTCGGGCTGCTGGCCACCGGACTGCTCAGCCCGGTGATGTGGTTCCTCGGGGCGCTGTTCGCCGCCGCCTACTGGGGGTCGCTCCGCCTGCAGGACGCGCGCCCCTACCGGTCGGCTCCTCCGCCGAGCAGCTGACGCAGCACTCAGCTGCGAGAGACGAACAGCCGGTCGCCACCTACAGCGCGGGCGAGCATCTCGAGCATCACGTCGTAGGTAGCCGCCGAGTCCACCAGCGCGTACGTGGCCTCCTGGCTGGGATCGTCGCCCCACGTCAGGGAGATGGCGAAGGTGTGCGGCTGCTTCGCGGACCCGCCCAGCGCGACGCGCTGGAGGTCCTCCCACCGGTGCGTCACGACGCCTGGCCATCGGGAGACCTGTTCGGGGGAGCTCCCTCTCAGTCGCGCGAGTCGGGCCTCGGTCTGAACCCTGCGCTTGTCGTCGTCCGCCTCACGCAAGGCCCGGGCGACTGCTCGGCCGCGACCCGCGCCCGCCGCGTAGGGCAGCACCAGCAGGCGGAGGTCAGACAGCACCAGGTCGGCGCGACCGCCGCGCTGGCCGCCGATGCGCGCGTCGGGTAGCACCGCCCGTATGACGTCGGTGGTCGGCGGAGCGATGTCACGGATCGGCGGCGCTGCGAGGTCGACCCCCAGCGCTGCCAGGTCCGACCTCAGCCGGCCCAGCTTGTCGACGTCAAGCAGTGCGGCATGGATGCGGTCGTAGAGCGCCACGGCGGCACCGTCAGTCGCCACCAACTCAACCGGGCCACTCCAGGACACGCGGAATCGAGCCCCTGTCTTGTCGACGAGGTACTGATTCACCACTGCGGTGAGTGGCCAAGCGAGCGTGTTCGCCACGTCCAGTGCTGGGTCATCCGCTGAGCGCCGGTCGTGAGTGACGGCGATCCGCAACTCCGTCCCGCGACCCGCGCCGACCAGGTCGAGGGCCCGACCGATGGTGCCGGGGCGTTCGCCGCCGTCGACGGCCGCCACCGCATCCAGTAGCGCGAGACCTGCGGACAGCGCAGGGATGGCGTAGATCGCAGCCGCCTGCTCGATGCTGGGCACGATGCGGTGTTCCCGCAGATGTCCGAGCAGCTGCGTGGTGATCTGCCCGCCGACCGTCTCTCGGTCTCGCACCAGCGTCGCCGCGATGCGGTCGTCACCCGGCCGAGGCTGGTCGGCTACCTCAGCGAGGGCCCGCAGTCGCTCGCCGAGGGGCGGGTGGGAGTCGAAGGGATGGGCGGGCGAGTCGGGTATGTGGTTCCTTGCCTCGTGCAGCTGCGTGCGTCGCTCCGGGTCCGCGAGCAACGAGGTGAACCCCGCATACAGATTGGCGGGGCGGACCTTCTCGTTGAGCAGCGGCACGACGTAGTTGTCGAGGTAGAAGTCCCACGCGGCTGCGCCCGCATGCACGCCGCGCAGAGCGCTCTCATGCGCGGACCTACCCGCGACGCGGGCAGCGTTGAGGTCAGCGCTGATCTCCTGTCGCCGCCTGACCGCGAGGCTGGCGCGATGCACAAGTGCTGCGTAGCGCTGGAAGAGGCGGCGGAGGAGCCGGTGCTTCGTGAGGTGGTCCACCGCTCGGCTGACCGTGACGTTCGCTCGGTAGACGAGGGGCCCCAGCCGGGTGTCGCCCCCGGTGTAGTGACCGAACTCATGGGCCAGGACCGCTCGCAACTCGTCCACGGTGATGCATTCCATGAGCGCGAGGCCGATGGTCATATTCCGTGGGCCGGGAACCAAGCCGAGTAGGCGGCTGTCCTGAGACACAGAGGCGTTGACGTCGTCCACCATCCGTAGTTGGTGCGGGGGCGGCGTGCCGAGCCCGCGCGCGACCTCGTCGATCAGGCCCCAGATCTCCGGCTGCCCTTGGCGAGTCAGGATCAGCCCCGACGAGTCCTCATGCTGGCTGCGCTCGAGCGAGAAGATCGCCCTTGCGAGCGCCGCGGCGACGACCACCGTGATGAACCCGAACTTCGCCCCGGCGGCCGCTGAGCCTTCAGCGAAGGCGAAGACCGCAACGCCGGCTAGTCCGGCCACCACCAGCAAGGCCAACAGGTAGAAGCCGACGAGCAGGAGCGCGACGAGACCTGCGCGCAAGGCGACGCTCGGAGCACGGGTGGTAACCGGAGGCACGGGGATCTCCCAGAGAATGGACGGATCACGGGGACCCGCCCGCAAATTATGTGGGAGTCGAGGCCTGGATCTCGGTAAGTTCGGAAAGTGGCTCTGATCGAGGCGAAGCGCCTGACCAAGAGGTTCGGCGACTTCACTGCCGTCGACGGGATCGACGTCGAGGTGAGCCAAGGCGAGGCCTTCGGCTTCCTCGGACCCAACGGGGCAGGCAAGTCCTCGACCATGCGCATGATCGGCTGTGTCTCGCCGCTCAGCGAAGGCACGCTGCGCATCCTCGACATGGATGCCGCGAGCGACGGTCCTGCGATCCGGGCTCGGCTGGGCGTCGTCCCTCAGGAGGACACGCTCGACATGGAGCTGACCGTCCGCGACAACATGTGGATCTACGGTCGCTACTTCGGGATCCCCCGATCCGCCGTCAAGGAACGCAGCGAGCGACTGCTGGACTTCGTGCAGCTCACCGACCGCGCCGACTCCCGCGTCGAGGCGCTGTCCGGCGGCATGAAGCGCCGCCTGACCATCGCCCGCTCGCTGATCAGCGAGCCCGAGATCCTGCTGCTCGACGAGCCGACGACCGGGCTCGACCCGCAGGCCCGCCATGTGGTGTGGGAGCGGCTGTTCCGGCTCAAGCAGCAGGGCGTGACGCTGGTGCTGACCACGCACTACATGGATGAGGCCGAGCAGCTATGCGACCGCCTGGTCGTCATGGACCGTGGCCGGATCGCCGCCGAGGGCTCGCCACGCGCGCTCATCGAGGCGCACTCGACACGCGAGGTCGTCGAGCTTCGCTTCGCGGTGGACGAGAAGGTCGACCTCGGCCCGCTGCAGGGCCTGGCCGAGCGCACGGAGCAGCTGCCTGACCGGGTGCTGCTCTACGTCCGCGACGGCGACTCCGCGGTGGCTGAGCTCAGTCGTCGCGGCATCGCACCGCAGTCGGTGCTGGTGCGGCGTTCCACCCTGGAGGACGTCTTCTTGCACCTCACCGGTCGGACGCTGGTGGACTGATGTCGACTGCGCTGTCCCTGCGCGCGTTCGAGTACTGGCGCTTCCAGTACCGGCGCACCTGGCGCGGGACGATCGTCACCTCGATCCTCAACCCGCTGCTCTACCTCGCGGCCATGGGCATCGGGCTCGGCACCTTGGTCAAGGGTCAGCGGGCGAGCTCGCTCGGCACCAACGGGTCCTACCTGGAGTTCGTGGCTCCCGCGCTGGTCGCGACGACCGCTTTCCAGACAGGAATGTTCGAGGCGATGTACCCGGTCATGGCCTCGATCAAGTGGATCAAGACCTACGTCGCGATGCTCGCCTCACCGCTGGGGACCCGCGACGTGCTCAATGGCCACCTGATGTGGATGGTGCTGCGCATCCTGCAGACCAGCGCCGCCTTCCTCGTGATCGGCGCCCTGTTCGGCGGCTTCCCGAGCTGGGATGCGCTCTGGTGCCTGCCGATCGCGTTGCTGCTCGGCATGGCAGCGGCGCTTCCGATGACAGCGTTCTCCGCCCACACGCAGCAGGAGAGCAGCTTCGCCGCAATCCAGCGGTTCATCATCATCCCGACGTTCCTGTTCAGCGGGACCTTCTTCCCGCTGTCGAAGCTGCCGCTGCCGCTGGAACTGATCGCCTGGCTCACCCCGCTTTCGCACGGCGTCGCACTCGCGCGCTCTGCGGCACAGGGCAAGCTCGAGCTCCTGCCCACGCTGGGACACGTCGGCTACCTCGCGCTCTGGTGCGTCGTCGGCTTCTGGCTCGCGCACCGCATCTACCGGCGGAGGCTGCGGCCATGACCGTCGGACAACACGTGCTGGTGGCGCGGATCCTGCCTCGACTCCCGGGCGCGCGCGGCTCGGTCGGCGCTGTCGTGACACGCGATCTCATGGCGGCGCGACGCAACTGGATCGTGCCGCTTTCGGGATTCTTCGAGCCGCTGTTGTACCTGCTGTCCTTGGGCATCGGCCTCGGCTCACTGATCGGCAAGATCCCCGGCCCGGGCGGCCATCTCGTCGGCTACCGCGAGTTCGTCGCGCCCGCGCTGCTCGCCTCCTCGGCCATGAACGGCGGGATCTTCGAGTCGGCGAACGTCTTCTTCAAGATGAAGTTCGGCAAGATCTACGACACGATGCTCGCCACCCCCATCGAGCCCATCCACATCGCGCTCGGCGAGATCCTCTACGCGCTGATGCGCGGGGTCACCTACTCCGTCGGCTTCCTCGGCGTGATGCTCGCCCTCGGCCTGATCGAGTCGCCGTGGGCACTCCTGGCTTTGCCGGCGGCCGTGCTCATCGGCTTCGGGTTCGGAGCCTGCGGGACGGCAGCCGCGACCTACTTCAGGACCTGGCAGGACATGGAGTGGATGACACTCGCGGTGCTTCCGATGTTCTTGTTCTCCACCACGTTCTACCCGCTGTCGACCTACGACGGCTGGCTGCAGGGCGTCGTACGCGTCACGCCGCTCTACCAAGGGGTGGCGCTGCTCCGCGAACTGATACTCGGTCCCGTGGGCCTGTCGGCGGTCGGCCACGCGGCGTACTTCGTCGCGATGGGCGCAGTGGGCCTCGCCCTGACGGGCCGCCGGATCAAGCACCTGCTGCTCACGTAGAGTTCGGCGCCGTCCGCTGGTCGTCGTACTCGCCTGGAGATGCCGTGTCTGAGCGCACCCTTGTCCTGATCAAGCCGGACGGCGTGCGCCGCGGCCTTGTCGGCGAGGTGGTGGGCCGGCTCGAGCGCAAGGGCCTGACCCTGGCGGCCATGCAGCTGCGCACGCTCGACCGCGCCACCGCCGAGCAGCACTACGGCGAGCACGAGGGCAAGCCCTTCTTCGCTGGTCTCGTGGACTTCATCACCGGCGGCCCGCTCGTGGCGCTGGTGGTGGAGGGACCCCGCGCCGTCGAGGCCACCCGCAGCCTCATGGGTGTCACGGACCCCGTGAAGTCCGCCCCCGGCTCCCTACGCGGTGACTTCTGCCTCGAGATCGGCGAGAACCTGGTGCACGGCTCCGACTCCCCGGAGTCCGCCGAGCGCGAGGTGGCCCTGTTCTTCCCCGACCTCGGCTGACGGGTACGGCGCCCTCGGCACCGAGAGCGGTGCCTGGAAAAGCCGACAGAAGGGCCGTTTTCGCCCTGGGCGCCGGTCGCGGGTAGCATGACGGCGCGCGCCGGGAGTCCAGGGGTGGACCGGCAGTCGTCGCACGCACACCACTGCTCGCTCACCACTGCTCGCTCACCACTGCTTCTCCATCACACTGCTCACGCTCTCGGAAGGCTCGCCCGCTCATGGCTTCCAGCACGCTGTCGTTCCTCGGTCGGGACATGGCCATCGACCTCGGCACCGCGAACACTCTCGTCTACGTCCGTGGGCGGGGAATCGTGCTCAACGAGCCCAGCGTCGTGGCGATCAACACGAGCACCAGCGGCATCCTGGCCGTCGGGTCCGAGGCCAAGAAGATGATCGGGCGCACCCCCGGGAACATCGTGGCCATCCGGCCTCTGAAGGACGGCGTGATCGCCGACTTCGACATCACCGAGCGGATGCTGCGCTACTTCATCCAGAAGGTGCACCGCCGGCGCCACTTCGCCAAGCCCCGACTCGTCGTGTGCGTGCCCAGCGGCATCACCGGCGTCGAGCAGCGCGCGGTCATCGACGCCGCGAGCCAGGCGGGCGCCCGTCAGGTCCACATCATCGAAGAGCCGATGGCGGCAGCGATCGGCGCCGGGCTCCCGGTGCACGAGCCCACCGGCAACATGGTCGTCGACATCGGCGGTGGCACGACTGAGGTCGCGGTGATCTCCCTCGGCGGCATCGTCACCAGCCAGTCGATCCGCACGGGCGGCGACGAGCTGGACAACGCGATCATCTCCTACGTGAAGAAGGAGTACTCGCTCATGCTGGGCGAGCGCACCGCGGAGGAGATCAAGATGGCGATCGGGTCGGCGTTCCCGGCCCCTGATGAGCCGCATGCCGAGATCCGTGGCCGCGACCTGGTCTCCGGACTCCCCAAGACGATCGTCGTGTCTGCCGAAGAG
>JAVEEJ010000287.1 GCA_030840515.1 Frankiaceae bacterium
CTGCGCACCAGCTCAGCCCGCAGCAGCAAGTGCGGCAGCTCGCTGTCGTCGACCCGCCGGGTCTGGAAGGCCTCGAAGTGCAGCTCGTCGGCCTCGATCTGGTCCCGCCACTCGTTGATGTCCGACGCGGCTTCGCGAGCCTTCTCCACGGTCAGGCCGGCGCGGGTGAGCGGCAGCTCCAGCACGTGGGTCGCCCCGGTCACGCCCAGGTCGTCGGCGGCGTCGTGGAAGACCTGGTTGTTGACGAGTACGACGCTCGGGGTGGCAATGTCGGAGCTGAGCGAGGGCGGGTAGATGACCGCGCGCAAGCTGCACCAGAACGGCGCCACGAGGGACCGGGCGAGGTCGCGGTAGACACCGGCGATGGGCAGCTCCAGGCGCTTCGGAACGAACGTCGCGGTGCCGTCCTCGTGCGTGATCTGCTTCTCGTTGAGCAGCACCAGCGGCTTGCCCCGGGACAAGCCGAGCTCGGTGACCGCGGCCTCCGTCACCCAGGCCCCGGCCGGAGATCCCCATCGCTCGACGATCTCGATGTGCTGGAGGAAGCCCTCCCGTGCGACCAGGCTCTGGGTCAACCGGCCGCCGGTGGCGCGCTGGGCGTCCAGCCGGGTGTACTGCGAGACGAGCAGCGGGTCGTGGTGGCGCAGCTTCTTCGCCGCCCGCAGCACGATCGTCTTGCGTGAGTCGAGGAAGGTGGACTTCGCGTCGTCGTCGAGGCCGAAGGGGACGAGCGCCCGCACGCTGGCCCCAGCTGTGTAGGGGCAGGTGGAGTCGAGCTGTTGCGCCAGCGCGGCGTTGCCCGCGGACTCGACGAACAGCGGCGTTGCAGCGGCGGTGACCGCCAGCACCACGGCAGTGCCGGCCAGCGAGAGCGCGACCGACGGCCGTCGGAGCAGCAGTCGTGGCGCACGCCGCCAAGGAGCCGCGCCGGCGTAGCGGAAGAACCCCCGCACCTGTGTCCACCTCCGCCGCGGACGGTAGGGGCAAGACCCGCCCTGCGCCGCACTCGAGACGAAGCCGTGACCGATCCGGTACGCCACTGAGCGTTAGGGTCACCCCCGTGCCCGATTCCTTCCTCGATGCCTTCAACAGCCTTCCGCGCGTTGCCGGTCTGGCCCTGTCAGCGGACGGAACTCGACTCGTCGCCGGGGTGGCCACACCCGCGCCGGACGGCAAGAAGTTCCTGACCTCGCTCTACGGGATCGACCCCGAAGGCAAGCGCAGCCCGCGGCGCCTGACCCGGGGCGGGAAGGGCGAGGCCAACCCGGCCTTCCTGCCCGACGGCTCGCTGCTGTTCACCTCCGCGCGCACCGACCCGGAGGCCAAGGAGTCCGACGACGAGGTGCCCTCGTTGTGGCTGCTGCCGGACGGCGGCGGCGAGGCGCGCGAGGTGCATCGCCGCCCACTCGGCGTCGAGATGGTCCGGGTGGCGCGCGACTCGGGCGCCGTCGTACTCGCCGCCTCGGCTTTCCCCGGCTCCTCCGGCACGGAAGAGGACGAGAACCGCAAGAAGGCACGCAAGGACGCTGACGTGTCGGCGCTGCTGTTCGACAGCTATCCCATCCGCTACTGGGACCGGCATCTCGGACCGGTCGAGCGGCGGCTGACCATCGCCCGGATCCCTAGCGAGGAGCGGCTGGCCGACCCCGTCGACCTGACTCCGGCCTCGGGTCGCGCACTCGATGAGCAGGGATTCGACGTCACCCCCGACGGCTCGACGGTCGTCACGGGCTGGACCATCGCGCTCGGCAGGGGGGAGCGGCGCAGTCAGCTCGTCGCGATCGATGCCGCCACCGGGCAGCAGCGGGTCCTGGCCGACGAGGCCGACGTCAACTTCTACGGACCGGTGATCTCGCCCGACGGCGCGACCGTCGCCTGCGTCCGCGTCGTCGAGGCCGACTACGACCGCCCGCCCACGCAGGCCGTCTACCTCGTCGATCTGGCCACGGGGGAGGCCCGCAGCCTCGCGGCCGAGAGCGAGCTGTGGCCGCACCAGCTCGCCTGGTCGCCCGACTCGGGCACCGTCTACCTCACGGCAGACGAGCAGGGCCACGCGCCGGTGTTCGCGATCGAGGTGGAGTCGGGGCGAGTACGACGACTCACCGCCTCCGGCGCCTACTCCGACCTGGTCGTCAGCCCCGGCGGTGCGTCCCTGTTCGCCGTCCGCTCGTCGGTGTCGCAGCCCCCGGTAGTGGTGCGGCTCGACGCCGGCGCGACCGACCAGCAGCCGGAGGAGCTCCCCAGTCCCGGCGCCGGCATCTCACTGCCGGGACGGGTCGAGGAGGTGCGCACCGCGGCGGCCGACGGCTCACCGTTGCGCGCCTGGCTGGTCCTGCCGCAGGAGGCCTCGGCCGCATCGCCGGCGCCGCTGGTGCTCTGGGTGCACGGCGGGCCGATGGGTTCGTGGAACGCGTGGTCCTGGCGCTGGTGTCCGCACCTGCTGGCCGAGCGCGGCTACGCCGTGCTGCTGCCGGATCCCGCGCTGTCGACCGGCTACGGGCAGGCGATGCTCGAACGCGGGTGGGACGGCTGGGGCAACGCTCCCTTCGACGATGTGATGCGGATGACCGACGCGGCCCTGGAGCGCCCCGACCTCGACACCTCACGCACGGCGGCGATGGGTGGGTCCTTCGGTGGCTACATGGCCAACTGGATCGCGACCAAGACCGACCGGTTCAAGGCCATCGTCACGCACGCCAGCCTCTACGCCCTCGACCAGTTCCGCGGGACCACCGACGACGTGACGTTCTGGGAGCGGGTCTTCGGAGACATCGCGACGCAGCCGGAGCGCTACGCCGACAACTCACCGCACCTGTTCGCCGAGAAGATCCGTACGCCGATGCTCGTCATCCACGGGGACAAGGACTACCGCGTCCCCATCGGCGAGGGGCTGCGGCTGTGGACCGACCTGATGCGGGCGGAAGTGCCGGCCAAGTTCCTGTTCTTCCCGGACGAGAACCACTGGGTGCTCAAGCCGGGCAACGCGCGGCTCTGGTACGACACCGTCCTCGCCTTCCTCGACGAGCACGTGCTGGGCAAGGACTTCGAGCGCCCGGCCCTCGTGTGAAGCTTGCCGATCTCAGGGAGCTGGCGGAAGCCGGCGCCCGCAGTGCCGGCGAGCTGCTGCTCGGTGGGCGCCCCGAGACGCTGACGTTCGAGACCAAGACCACACCCACCGACGTCGTCACGGAGATGGACAAGGCCGCCGAGCGGCTGCTGGTCGAGCACCTGTTGGGCGCCCGACCCGACGACGCCGTACTCGCAGAAGAAGGCGGAGCAACTCAAGGAACGTCGGGCGTGCGCTGGGTGCTCGACCCCATCGACGGGACCGTGAACTACCTCTACGGGCTCCCCGGTTGGGCCGTCTGCGTGGCTGCTGAGGTCGACGGCGTGGTCGAGGTCGGAGTCGTCGCCCATCCGGCCATGGACGAGCTGTACGTCGGAGTCCGGGGTGAGGGCGCGTGGTGCAACGGCGTGCCGATCGCGGTGGGCGAGCCGACCGAGCTCGCGCAGGCGTTGATCGGCACGGGGTTCGGCTATGCCGTGGATCGACGCACGACGCAGGTCGCGGTGCTCACGTCGATGTTGCCGCAGGTGCGTGACATCAGGCGGATGGGCTCTGCGGCGCTTGACCTGTGCGCGGTGGCGGCTGGACGGCTCGACGGCTACTACGAGCGCGGGCTGCAGCCCTGGGATCTCGCCGCCGCCGGCCTCATCGCGCAGGAGGCGGGCGCGGTCGTCGCAGGGCTGCATGGTGCGCCGGCGGGGGAGGACCTCGTCATCGCTGCGCCGCCGACCATCTTCGAGGCGTTGCACGACGCACTCGCGCCGCTGAAGCCCAACGAGGGCTAGAGGTCGACCGCCGGGCTTCGCTTCGAGCCCGGAGGACCCGCGAAGGCCTGCGCTACGTCGAGCCACTCGTCGGCCAGGCCCGGCGTGGCCACCAGCCCCAGGTCCGCGCGATGCCGGCGCTGCGTCGTGAGCAGGCAGAAGTCGGTGGCGAGCCCGTGCACGACATGCGGGGTGTCCGCGGGTCCGAAGACCCAGTGCTCACCCGTCGGGGAGACGAGCTGCACCCGCACGGTCTCGTCGGGCACATCCATGCCGTGCGCGATGAAGGAGTTGGCGAAGGCCTTCTGGCCGAGCAGCGCGATGTGCCGCAGCCGCTCGGTCGGCTCCCGCTCGCGTCCGAGGCCGTCCCAGATGTCCTGGCCGTGGGCCCAGGTCTCCATCAGCCGGGCGGTCGCGGCGGAGGCAACCGACATGTCGGGTCCGTACCACGGCAGTCGCACGCCCTGGGGTAGCGCGGCCAGCGCGTCCAGCGCGTCCGCCCGTTCGGACCGCCACCACTGCAATGTCTCGCCAGGCCCCAGCGACCGGCCCTGCTCGATCCCGCGCTGCATGTAGCCGTCGTAGTCGGCGAGCAGCTCGCCGAGGTGGGCACGGAACTGGTCGGGGTCGCGCGCAGCCAGCGTGACGCGCTCGTCGAAGAACGCGAGGTGCGCGATGGTGTCGAGGATCGACCAGCCCTCGGCCGGTGTGGCGAGCAACCACTCGTCCGGCTCGAGCCCGGTGACGAGCGCGTCGAGCTCGGCCTGCTCGGCGGCGAGGTCGGTCAGCACCGCCTCGGTGGGGGAGGTCATACCCCCATCCTGTCGGGCGTCAGGCTGAGGTCTCCAACTGGCTGACGGTCGCGTCGGCGTACTCGACGTCGCCCACGAGCTGAGGGTGCACCGCGTGCCGGAGCGCGGTGCGTCGCAGGTCCTCCGCGTGCGCGCGCATCGCCTCGGCAAGGTCGGGCTCGCCCTCGGCCTCCGCCCGGGCCGCGGCGGCCTCGGCATCC
>JAVEEJ010000101.1 GCA_030840515.1 Frankiaceae bacterium
CGGTCTCCGTGGGGAGGCCGCACATGAAGTACAGCTTCACCTGGCGCCAGCCCGCGCCGTACGCGGTCGTGACGGTCTTCACCAGGTCGTCCTTGCTGACCATCTTGTTGATGACCTTGCGGAGGCGCTCGGAGCCGCCTTCGGGCGCGAAGGTCAGGCCGGATCGTCGTCCGTTGCGGCTGAGCTCTTGCGCGAGGTCGATGTTGAACGCGTCGACGCGGGTGCTCGGGAGGGACAGCGAGGTCTGGGTGCCTTCGTAGCGGTCGGCGAGGCCCTTGGCGATGTCGCCGATCTCGGAGTGGTCGGCGCTGCTCAGGGACAGCAGGCCGACCTCTTCGTAGCCGCTCGCCTTCAGCCCGGCCTCGACCATCTCGCCGATGCCGGTGATGGAGCGCTCGCGCACCGGTCGGGTGATCATGCCGGCCTGGCAGAAGCGGCAGCCGCGGGTGCAACCGCGGAAGATCTCGACGCTCATCCGCTCGTGCACGGTCTCGGCAAGGGGGACGAGCGGCTGCTTTGGATAGGGCCACTGGTCGAGGTCCATCGTCGTGCGCTTGTGCACGCGGAAGGGGACGTCGGAGCGGTTGGGCGCGACCCGCTGGATGCGGCCGTCGGGGAGGTAGTCGACGTCGTAGAACGCGGGGACGTAGACACCGCCGGCCTTCGCGAGGGCGTGCAGTCGGTCGGTGCGGGACTGGCCCTTCGTCCGCTTCAGCACCTCGCTGATCTCGAGCACGGCCTGCTCGCCGTCGCCGAGCACCGCTGCGTCGATGAACTCGGCGATCGGCTCCGGGTTGAAAGCGGCGTGCCCGCCGGCGATGACGAGCGGATGCGTGTCGTCGCGGTCGCGCGCGTGGAGCGGGATCCCGGCGAGGTCGAGGTGCTCGAGCAGGTTGGTGTAGCCGAGCTCGGTGGAGAACGAGATGCCGAGGACGTCGAAGTCCTTCACGGCGCGGTGACCGTCGACGGTGAAGGCGGGGACGTTGTTGGCCCGCATCTTCGTCGCGAGGTCGGGCCAGACGCTGTAGGTGCGCTCGGCAAGGACGCCGGGCTGCTCGTTCAGGACCTCGTACAGGATCATCACGCCCTGGTTGGGCAGGCCGACCTCGTACGCGTCCGGGTACATCAGCGCCCAGCGGACCTCCGCTGCGTCCCAGTCCTTGACCTGGGAGTTGAGCTCGCCACCGACGTACTGAATCGGCTTCTGCACGAGCGGCAGCAGCGGCTCGAGCAGGGGGAACACGCTCTCACCGGCCACGGAACCAGGCTACGTCCCCCGTCCACCCGCCCCCCATCGCTCGAGATGCACGTTTCCCCTCCGCCACGCCGGCGTGGCGGACGCGGAACGTGCATCTCGGTCGTCCACGACCCCCGGTGCTGTCCACAGCGGCTCGCGGGCGGCCGTGATGGACGGGCGTCTCGGGCCACCGTGTCTCATGCGCGACCAACTGCTCGGGGACACGACTGCGGGAGTCTGGACCACAGCGGACGCCATCGCCGCCGGCCTGTCGGAGCAGGAGATCGCGGGTCGGGTCGAGGCGGGCCTGTGGCAGCGGCTTCGACGCGGTGTCTTCTGCGACGGTGGTGTGGTGGCTTCGCCGCGGATGCGGGGCTGGGCGGCTGTGCTGGCGGCGGGCGGCGTGGGCCATGCCTACGCCACCGGCCGCACCACGTTGCGGCTGCTGGCGCTGCCGCTCATTGATGACGATGACCCGGCCACGGAGGCCGCGGACCTGGTGCACGACGACGTGGTGGTTCTCGACCGTCACCGCAGCCGGGCGACGCTGCATCCCGTGCATCGGCAGGTGCCCGTCGAGCAGCGCTGCCGGATCGGCGGCTGCCCTTCGCTGCAGCCCGTCGCTGCCATGGTGGACGCGGCTCGGGTACTGAGCCTGGAGGCACTCGTCTGCGTGCTCGACGCGGCGCTGCACCGCGAGCTGGTCACACCGGAGAGCCTCCACGCGCTCGTCGCGGCGAGCGCCGGCTGCCGCGGCGTACACCGCCTTCGGATGGCAGTCGCCCTCGCGGACGGGCGGGCGGAGGCACCCACAGAGACACTCGGCCGGCTGCTGCTCCAGCCGCTGGTCCCTGGGCTCACGCCGCAGGTGCAGGTGTGCGACCGATCGGCGCGGCCGATCGCCCGGCTCGATCTCGGAGACGAGCGGCTACGGCTGGCCGTGGAGGCCGATGGCCGGTCCACTCACACCGGCATGGCGGCCGACGACCACCGGCGCGACCGTCGCGTCGGCGCCTTCGGCTGGCACACGGAGCGCTACACCTGGTTCGAGGTGCGCCGGCAGCCGGCCGCGCTGCAAGCACGCATCCTCGCTGTCGCCACTCGGCTCGAGCGGCGTGCCGCCTGACCTCGCCCCACCCCCGACGAGATGCACGTTGCCCGTCCGGCGCGCCGGCACGTCGGACGGGCAACGTGCATCTCGGCAGCCAGGGGGGCGGGGGGCGGGGGCGAGGGGGTCAGAGCTCGGAGTTGCGCATGTGGACGTTCTGGAGCAAGCCGACGGCGATGAGGTTGGCGAACATGGCCGATCCGCCGTAGGACAGGAACGGCAGCGGCAGGCCCGTCACCGGCATGATCCCGAGCGTCATCCCGATGTTGACGAAGCTCTGGAACGCGAACCAGCACACGACCCCCGCGGCCACCAGCCGCCCGAACGGGTCGAGGGCCATCGCGGCGATGTGCAGGCCGCGCCAGAGCACCAGCCCGAGCAGCAGGATGATCGAGCCGGCGCCCACGAGGCCGAG
>JAVEEJ010000140.1 GCA_030840515.1 Frankiaceae bacterium
TCACCCTCGGCGATCACGGCGGTCGAGGACTCGGCGCCGAGCGGGTCGAGCTGATTGAGCTGCAGCGTCAGGACGCTGAGGGTCCGGGCGCCGGACTCGACGGCGGGGTGACGCACCTGGCTGCATGGCGTGAGCTGCCCGGTGCGCACAACGCGGCCCGCGGCGTTCCGGATCGTCGTCGTCGGCTCCAGCGAGCTCAGCGCTGCCTTGCGCGCGAGGGCTCGGTTCTTCAGCAGCGCGACCCGCTCCGACTGCCTCCACAGCCTGTCGATCCCCGGCGTCCACCGTCCGTTGTAGGACGGGTACACCGGCGACACGGTCTGCAGTGACGGGCTCGAGGACGTGACAACGCGCGTGGTGCCCGCCGTCAGCCGCGCGGACAGGACCGTGCCGTCGACCTCCTGCGAGCCGAGTAGCCGCGGCTTCGCCGGGTTCGCGAGGTCGACCAGCGCCAGCACCGTCGTGGTGCGGCCGCCGCCCCAGTAGCCGCGCTTGCTCGAGATCCCGACGGGGCCGCCGTACCACCCGCCTCCGCTGATCACCAGTGCGCGGTCCCCATCGAGGACCAGCTCGCTGGCGTAGCCGGGGAGCTTCAGCGAGCCCATGAGGTGCGGTGCGTCGCCGCTCGTGTCGGTCACGTAGAGCCGGTTACCACTGACGCCGATCACATGGCTGCCGTCGGTCTTGACCAGGTCCGGCTCGTCCACCCCCTCGACGAGGGTGTTGGTGCCGGTGGCGCCGTTGCCGACCGCGGACTTCCCGGCGGTGGCGGCCTGGGGGACGGGTGCCGCGCCCGCGACGGAGCCTCCGGCGAGGTCCTCCATGCCGAATCGACCGTTCATGGTGCCGGGCAAGCCGTACTGCGTCATCTCGCGTACCGCAGCCGTCCGGTACCAGGTCTGCAGCGCGGTGCAGTCGGTGAAGCGCGGGAGCTCGTCGGCGTGGGCGATCCCGCCCCGGATCGGGATGGGGGTGACTCCGCCTCCGCTGAGCACCACGGTCGCCACGACCGCCCCGGTGCCGACGACCAGACCGCTGCACACGAGCTTGCCTACACGCCGCATCGCGCATCTCCTTCGGTTGCCCCTTCGACGCGGCGTCCAGCCGAGGGGTTCCGGTGCCTGTGGACAAACCAGGCAGCGGCTCGGCGAACGGTGGTGCGATGGACCCATGAGCTTCGAGGTGCCGGGGTTCCTCATCGAGCAGCTGATCGGCTTCGGCGGCAGCGGCGAGGTCTGGCGCGCGCGCGACGAGCGCAGCGGCGCGCTGGTCGCGCTCAAGCGGCTGCGCTCGGACAGTCACGCCCACGGTGACCCGGAATCGCGTGACCGGCTCCGCCGTGAGGCTGCCCTGCTCGCTGGGTTGGCCGGCCCGCACGTGTTGCCGATGCGCGACCTGTTGATCACCGAGCACGGCCCTGTCCTGGTGCTCGACTACGCGGAGGGCGGGAGTCTGGCCGGGCTCCTCGGCGCCCGTGGCCGCCTCGAGCCTGCCGAGCTGGTCACCCTCGGGGTGCCGCTGGCCCGGACACTGCGTGACCTGCATGCCCGCGGCGTGGTGCACGGGGACATCTCGCCGGCCAACGTGCTGCTCACCGGCGACGGCAGGCCGATGCTGGCCGACCTCGGCGTTGCGCGGTTGCTCGGGGAGACACCCCGGCAGGCGCATGGCACCGACGGGTACGTCGACCCGCTGGTTCGCCTTGGTGGACCTGTGACGGCCGCGAGCGACGTCTACGCGCTCGGCACGCTGCTCACCGAAGTGGCCACAGGTCAGCCGTTGGGCGACGCCTCCGCTGCCCTGCTGGTCGACGTCGTGCCGCCTGCCGTCGTTCGCACGCTGACGGCCTGCGTCTCCCCAGTCGCGGACGAGCGACCGGCCGCGGCAGAGGTCGCGGAGGTGCTGCTCACCATCGGCACGCCCGCGCCGATCCGGCTCGCACCCGTGGCCGACGTCCTCGCCTCCGATCTCCCCGTGACGACCGTTGTCACCCCGGCCCCGCCCGCTCCGCCGCCAGCCGCGGCAGGCCCGCGGCGGTTGCCGTCGCGGCGGGCCCTCACCACGGCTGCGGCTGCCCTCCTGCTCGTGGCTGCGTCCGTGGTCGCTGGCCTCATCTGGGCGCGCAGCTCGGGATCCGAGGCGCTGGCCTCGGTGGGTGCTGCTCGGCGGGCCGCACCAGCGACCGATTGGCGGGCTGTGGTCGACGGCCTGGACCAGGTCCGGGACGACGCCTTCACCGCGGGCGATCCGGATGAGCTGGAGGCGGCCTACCTTCAGGGCTCGGGCGCAATGGCGACCGAGTCGGCGCGGCTGCGCGCGCTGCTCGATCAACGCCTCGTCGTGCGCGGCTTGGAGCTGCAACTGGTCTCGGTGCGCCCGCTGTCGGTCGCTGACCAGCGCGTGGTGCTCGAGGTGACCGACCGGCTCGCGGCCTATGACCTGCTCGACGCCGCGGGCCACCTGGTGGCGCATCGCCCGGCGCGTGCTGCGCGCACCTGGCGTCTCGAGCTCGCCGCGCACGGCACAGCGTGGCGCATCGCGTCGGTGGCGCCGGCCGTTGCTCCAGCGGTGGGCTGAGCCCGGCCTAGCATCGGGACATGACGGGTCCGGCCGACCAGAGCCCTTGGTCGGCCCCGGGACAGGCAGCCGTCGATCGGCTGCAGACCGCACCGCCGCCCGCGCGGCCGCGGGTTTGGCTGCGGATCGTGGTCGGCCTCGCCGCCGTCGCGGGGCTCACGCTGTGGTGGAGTCACGATCGGCAGCGGGCCCGAGCGGATGCTCGACGAGCCGACCAGCCGGTCGTGGCGCACCTGGGCGAGCTCGTCGCGCACGGCAACCCCGCCGGCGCCCAGTGGATGACGGTGTTCGTCGACGACCCGCAGGGCACCGACCCGGTGCCGTTCGACGTCGTCGGCCTCAGCCTCGATGCGGGCACGCTCGGTGCCGTGAGGGCCGTAGTGCTCAACCAGTTCCAGGGCGCCGGAGCCGGGCCTCTGCTGCAGGACGTGAAGCCATTCAGGGCAGGTCGGCTCGGGGTCAGGGCTGACCTCACCTTCGAGCACCCGGCGGTCTGCGGCGCGCCGATCCCGGGGGACCCGCCGCTGGTCGTGGAGGTACGGCTGCCGAGCGGGCGGACGACGACCTTGCGGCTGCGCATAGACGACGTCTGGAACTACCGCTTGGGCGGATCGCAGTCCGACGCGCACCGACCCTGGCCGGTGGTGCTCTCCGAGATCGCCTGCGACGGCACCTTCTAGTCCTGGCTCAGCGCCTGCGTTGCTTCCAGCGGAAGTGCACGAAGACCCGGCCGAAGTTGTCGGAGTCCTTCTCCACCCGGTGGTAGAGCGCCTTGATCTCCTCCTGCTCGAGGAACCGCAGCACGCGCTTCTTCAGCTGGCCCGATCCCTTGCCCGGGATGATCTCCACGAGCGGCGCCTTCTTGGCGACGGCCTCGTCGATGATCGCGCGCAGCGCGCGCTCGATCTCATCGCCGCGGTTGTAGATGTCGTGCAGGTCGAGCTTGAGCTTCACGTCACGACTGTCGCACGCGCCGGGCCGACCCACCCTCAGGCAGGCACGTCAGACCGCTTGTAGAGGATGGGGCTGACGGCAGGAGGTGACGTGGCGCGCGGTTCAGCAACCGGCAAGGTGAGCCTGGGGGTCTGGCTGGCCCTCGGCGTTGTCTACGTCGTGTGGGGCTCGACCTATCTCGGCATCCGGGTTCTCGTCCGGTCGGCGCCGCCGCTGCTCACTGCCGGTGGCCGGTTCCTGCTGGCCGGGCTGGTGCTGGGTGTCGCGTTGGCGATCCGCAACGGTCCGGCCAGCCTGCGCGTGAGCAGGCGACAGCTCCTGTCCTGCTCGCTCATCGGCCTGCTGCTGCCCCTCGGCGGCAACGGCTTGGTGACTCTCGCCGAGCGGGACGTCGCCTCAGGCATCGCGGCGCTCGTGATCGCTGTCGTGCCGCTGTGGGTCGTGCTCTACCGCGCGGTGACCGGCGACCGCCCGAGCCGTAACACCCTGCTCGGCGTGCTGCTCGGGTTCGGCGGGATCGCCGTACTCGCCGACCCGCACGGGAGCGCTCAACGCGTCGGCCTTGTGCTGCTCGTCGTCTCCTCGGTGCTGTGGTCCTTCGGCTCCTTCGTGCAGGGCCGGCTCGAGCTGCCGGAAGACCCGTTCGTGGTGACGGCGTACGAGATGGCGGTCGGCGGCGCCCTGATGATGGCGGTGGCGTTGCTGCGCGGGGAGCCGGGCGCGCACCCGATCAGCGGCATCACGACCGAGGGATGGGTCGCCTTCGGCTACCTCGCGGTCTTCGGTTCGTTGCTGGCCTTCACCGCCTACGTCTGGTTGCTGCAGAACGCGCCGATCTCGGTGGTGGCGACCTACGCGTACGTCAACCCAGCCGTCGCGGTGCTGCTCGGTGCTCTCGTCCTCGGCGAGCCGGTGACCGGGCGCATCCTGCTCGGAGGTGCCGTCGTACTCGTCGCCGTGGCTGTGGTGGTTGCGTCGGAGTCACGAGTACGACGGGAGAACGTGGTCGTCACGCCACCACCCGAGCCGGTCGCCGCGGACTGACCTCAGCGACTGCCACTCAGCTCAGCGGCGAGCGCCGACTCGATCGTCGGCAGCTCGAACTCGAAGCCGGCATCGAGCAAGCGGCGCGGCTGGACCCGCTGTGAGACGAGCGCCCCGAGGTTCGCGAACTCGCCGACGGCTAGCCGGAGCACGGGTGCAGGAACCGGCAGCACGGTCGGACGACGCAGCTGCTTGCCCAGCGCCTTGGTCCACCCCTTGTTCGTGACGGCCTCCGGAGCAGTCACGTTGATCGGCCCCGACAGCGAGGCAGTCTCGAGCGCGAACTGGATCGCGCGCACCTCGTCGCGCATCGACACCCACGACATCCACTGCTGCCCCGACCCGAGCCGACCGCCCAATCCCAGCTTGAACAGCGGCAGCAGCTTGATGGGCAGGCCAAAGATTGGCACGGGCGTATCGAGCAGGCCGCCGTCCGCGCTCATCACGACGCCGGTGCGCAGGTGGACGACGCGGATGCCTGCCCGTTCGGCGGGCGCTGTCGCGTGCTCCCAGGCCTGAACGATCTCGGCGAGGTAGTCGGCTCCCGCGGGGGCCGACTCGTCGACGACCGCGGCACCGGTGTCGCCGTAGAACCCGATGGCAGAGCCGGAGACGAGTACGCCGGGCTGGGGGTCGAGCGCGGCGAGCGCGACTGCGAGGGTCTCGGTCGCTTCGACCCGGGCCTGCTTGACCTCGCGCTTGTAGGCGGTGGTCCAGCGCTTCGAGCCGATCCCGGGGCCGGCCAGGTTGACCGCCGCCTCCGCGCCGGCCAGCAACGCGGGGTCCAGCGCGCCGCTCGCGGGATCCCACCGCACCTCGTCGGGAGTGCGGGGCTCGCGCCGGACCAGTCGGATGACCTCGTGACCAGCCGCCCGCAGGTGGGGGAGGAGGGCAGAGCCGATCGAACCCGACGAACCCGCGACGACGACCTTCATGACCCCATCCTCGCCTTGCGACGCGTGGGGGCATGCAGAAGGGGCAGGCCCCCCAGCAGGCCTGCCCCTTCTGACAACCGGTTCGGCTACTT
>JAVEEJ010000207.1 GCA_030840515.1 Frankiaceae bacterium
CCGGGGAGCGACTTCGGCACCGAGCCGGTGGCGAGCAGCACGTGCTTGCCCTCGTAGCGCTGGCCGTTGACCTCGACCGCGGTGGGGGAGACGAGCTTGCCGCTGCCCTCGACATAGGTGATCTTGCGGCTCTTGATCAGCCCTTGCAGGCCCTTCCAGAGCTTGGTGACGACCTTGTCCTTGTAGGCGTTGACGCCCGGCATGTCGATGCCCTCAAGCGTGGCCTTGACCCCGAACGACTCGCTCTCACGCGTGGAGTCGGCGATCTCCGCCGCGTGCAGCAGAGCCTTGGTCGGAATGCAGCCGCGGTGCAGGCACGTGCCGCCGACCTTGTCCTTCTCGATGAGCACCACGCTCATCTCGAGCTCGGCCGCGCGCAGGGCGGCGGCGTACCCGCCACTACCGCCGCCGAGGATGACGAGGTCGTACTGGCCGTCCGCCACAGTCCGCTCCTTCGCGGTCGTGCCCACGAGCGTGTGCTCCATCCGCATCATTCCACCCGTGGCGTCCCGGTCAGGAACCCCTCCGCCGCTACCGTGCGTTGGCAGGGTTCCGAGGAGGGGTGGCGATGGGCATGTTCCGGCGAGGGAAGCCCGGGCAGTTGCGCGCGGCGACCGACGAGGACGTCGCGCACCTGCAGGCTTTCGCCGCCTCCCGCACCGGCGTCGAGGCCTTCGTGGAGCCGCGCACCGTGGTCACGGAGACCACCGTCGTCTTCGTGGCCCGTGACGGCGAGTGGACCCGCCGCCGCGTGGCCGGACCCAAGGCGGCCTTCGAGCTGTGCTCGAAGCTCGCGATCCCCTGCTACGACGCGGCCATCGTCGGCTACCCCCCGCGCATGCGGGAGTGGACCCAGGCGCGGGCCAGGGAGCAGAAGCAGGGCTGAAGGGCACGTGACGAGGGGCCGGCTGGACGATCCAGCCGACCCCTCGTGCGTTCAGGTGTTCCGTTAGTCGTCGCTGCCGCCGTCGTGGCTGTGGCCGTGACCCTTGCCGTGCTTGCTGTGGCTCTTGTGGTGCTTGGCGCCGTCCGAGCCGTCGTCAGACCCGGCCTGGGCCGACTCGGGGTCGGTCGCGTCCGCAGAGTCCGACTCGTCGTCGCCCTCCGCGTGGTCTTTCTTGCCGCAGTCGCTGTGGGCAGCTGCTGAGACCCGCTCGCCGTGGCTCTCGCCCTCCGCGTCCTCGCTGTGGGCCACCCGGCTCACGTACTCACCGTGGTTGCGCTCGTCCCCGGTGCACGCCGCGGGGTCGCCTGCGGCCGGAGTCTCCGGGTCACCGGCGTCTGTGCTCTCGGGGTCGGCAGCCTCGGTCGCCTCAGGGTCCGCAGCCTCGCTGGTCTCCGGGTCCGCGGCCTCGGTCGCCTCGGGGTCGGCAGCGTCGCTGGCCTCGGGGTCCGCGGCCTCGGTCGCCTCCGGATCAGCGCTCGCAGTCGCCGTGGTGTCGCTGGAGCTGGCCACCGTCGAGACAGTCAGAGCGGCGCCGGTCCCGCCGATGGCGGTGGCAGCGAGTACGACGGCGAGCATCTTGAGCTTCGAGGCCAGGAGCTGGACCAGGGTCTGCATGAGGGGGCCCTTCGGATGGATGACGTATAGCCGTGTCATCGGTCGCGCCAGACGCCTAGATGGAGTCCTGAGCAAGGAAACACCCATTCGGCCCAACCGCGGGGGCGTTATTGCAGTCCCGCCCCGGCGGACTCGACCCAGGTGGAGCCGTCCTGGCTGGTGAAGACGTGAAAAACCGCCTTGTGTGCAGTTTGCTCTCTTACGACCAGCACCGCCTGCTTGCCCACCGCGTGAAAGGCGACGATCTGCTCTTGAGCGCTCTTGAAGCCAGGCGGCGTCGCCGCCACCCAGTTGCGCCCGCTCGTCGACCGTTGGAGCACCGAGCCGGTCCAGCGCCAGAGCGAGTCCGGGGTGGCCGCCAAGGTGGAGGATCCGGGTGTCGCCCCGGGTGAGCCCAGCTCCGCGAAGTGCCGACCATCGGTCGCGTGGAAGAGTCGGGTAGAACCATCGGCCGCCGTGCAGAGCATCCAGATGGACAAGACCTTGTCAGTTGACATCGACACCTTCGAAGCCCCTCGGCAGGGCACAGATGTCGTGGTGAACTGCGTCCCGTCGCTGCCGGCGACACTGCCCAGTGCGGAGAGCCCGTGTCCGTTGCTCAAAGCGAACAGCCCGTACTCACCTGAGATGACCGCGGCCATGACCTCCGTCGTGTGGCTGACGCTGTTGACGATCGTGTCGTTGAAGCCGGCGCCGTCGTCATACAGGAACTCCAGGTAGCACCCTGAGGGCCGGCAGTCCGCGTCCAGGCCGGCGACCTCATGGGGCCGCGTGAGCTCCCCGAGCGCGACGACTGGATTCGCGCGCGACAGCCCCACGGGCGCAGCGGCTCCTTGACGAAGCGCCGCGATGCCTGGCCCCCATCCGTATACCGAGCCCCGGCCCACGAGAAGGTGGGACATCGCCCGAGCCCCATCGCCAGCGTCGAACGTGGTGAGCAGCGACCAACTGGCACCTGCGTCGTGGCTGACGAAGACCGGGTTGATGCAGTCGTTCCCACGGCAGCGCTCTCCTAGCGCGTAACCGTCCTGGCCCGTCGTGAAGGTCACGTCCTGGATCGCCAGGGGAAGACCTCCGAAGCTGGCGATCCGTGCCTGCTGCGCCGCCATAGCCATGGCGGACGCGCGAGCGGCGGCCTCCCTCCTGGCTTGCTCGGCGAGCGCCGTTGGATCCGGCCGCGGCTCGTCGGTGGGTGTGGGGTCCGACGTCAGAGTGCTCGTGATGGACGGCGCGCTGTTATCGCTGCCTCCCAGAGAGCTTGCGGCCAGTGCGGAGCCGCCGACCATCGCGAGCACGACTGCGGCGACGCTCGCCGTACGCGTGACCCGATTGCGGTTGCGCCGGCGCAGCACGTCGGCGAAGTCGCCTCCGGTGGAGTCCGCGTGCAGGGCCGGGGTGAGTCCGGCCAGTCGGTCCTCGAGCTCAGCCACCGAGGACCACCTCCTCTGTCTGGATCGCGAGTCGGGTCGCGAGGGCTTGGCGGCCGCGCGACAGGCGGGCCTTGACGGTTCCGACGGGCACGCCCTGGCGGGCGGCGACCTCGTCGACGGGTAGGTCGACCACGTGGTGCAGCACGATCGCCTCACGCTGCTCGAAAGGCAGCGTCTTCAGCGCGGTGAGCAGCTCGACATGGTCTGGGGACAAGCCCTCGGCCGTGGGTTCGTCGTGGCGGGTGGAGCGGACGTGCAGGAGGGCGGTGCGAGTACGGCGCCAGCGGGACCGGGCCGCGTTGGCGGCAACCGAGTAGACCCAGGCCTCGGGGTTGTCGTAGCCCGCGACCGTCTTCCACCGCGCGGCCGCTTTGGCGAATGCCTCCTGCACGCAGTCTTCGGCGTCGGCCCGGTCGCCCGTCAGCGCGGTGAGCTGTACGACCAGCCGCATGCGCGTCGCGTCGTAGAGCTCTCGGAGCCCGTCCAGGTCCCCCATGGCGCCTCACCCCCCTCCTGTTGCGCACTCACACGCATGAGGTGGGTCTCAGGTTGCACGCAATCCGGACGAGTTGCCGCGACGCGCTCAGGTGATGGGGGCGCCGGTCCAGTGCGTGCCGTCGGCGCTGCGCCAGATCTGCCGGTGCTGAGCGTCACCGTCGTTGCTCAGCACGATGAGCTCGCCTGTCGACTCGGTGACCGCGTAACCGACGACGGACTCCCCGTCCACTTCGGAGAGCACGTTCGTCCAGGTGCTGCCCTCATCCGTAGTCAGCGCCAGCGGCCCGCGCCCCGGGACCGCGACGAACCGGTCTCCAAGTCCGTAGAGAAGGGCATTCGAACCACGTATGCCCGGGTCGCCGAGCGAGGTCCACCCGTTCAGCCGGGTGAAGCGGAAAAGCTCCTTCGTCTGCATGCTTCCGTTCGGCGGCTCGTCCCCGCAAAGGGCAAGGGCTCCGTTGGCGTCGTAGGCCAGGGACTCGGAGAACCTTGCGCCGCACGGCGACGCGCTCGGCTGAAGATGCAGCCGGTCGCCCGCAAGGTGACGGACCTGCCCGGGCGTCGCGGCGACCACGGCAACCGTCATCGCGTTCGGGAAACCGGCGGCGTCGGCGATCGTCTCGCCGGCTTGCAGGGGGTACGTCACCGACGACTCGACTCTGCCTGCCCCCAGAGTGACCACGACCACAGAGCACCCCGTCGGCTGGGTGCCCGGATGCGTGCAGAGCTCAACGACTGCCACGGTGCCCGTGTCGTCCGTCAGGAGAGCCCGGACGTCACCCGCGATGTCGACCCTGCGCCAGCTGCGGTGGTCACCGGTGAAGTAGAGCGAGGGGCCGAAGAGCCAGCCGCCGTCGGCGGTCTCGAGTGCGGAACGGGCGATGCCGCCCTCGGCAGTCTGGACATCGGGGTCGTTCACACCGTGCCCGACGACAACGGAGGCGCCGAAGCTGTGCCCGCCATCCGACGTTGCCCGCACCACGACCTGGCACTCGATGTTGTCCACGTCGCAGCTCGTGCCGACGAGGGTGCCCACCGACCCACGCAGGCTCAAGCCGGTCCACTCCAACGAAGCGTCCTGGCTGACGTGGATGTTGACGCTTGGCGTCGCCGAGGGCTCGGCAGTCGGGATGTCCTCAGCACTAGGTGACGGTGGGTTGAGGGTGTGGACGCTGTCGTCGTCGCCGGCGCCACCGGAGGAGAGGGCGAACGCGCTGCCACCACCGATCAGTGCAAGAGCAAGCGCAGCGCCGACCGCGCGTCGCGCAACGGCGCGACGCCGCGCACGCCGTACTCGTTCGAAGTCTCCGGAGACCGCAGCCAGTGCCTCAGCCCGCAGTCCGGCCAGGGCGTCGTCGAGCTCACCCATCGAGAGCCACCTCCTCATCGCGCAGCCCGGCGCCGGCGGCGAGCGCCTTGCGTCCGCGGTGCAGCCGCGCCTTCACGGTGCCCACGGGCACGCCTTGTCGGGTGGCGACCTCCTCGATCGGGAGGTCCACCAGGTGGTGCAGGACGACGGCCTCGCGCTGGTCGGCGGGAAGCGCGCGCAGGGCTTCCAGCAGCGCGACCCGATCGGGCGAGAGCTCAGCAGCGATCGACGGGCTGGGCACAAGGTGAAGTGCTCGCTGCGTGCGGCGCCACCGGGAGCGCGCCAGGTTGCACGCGACCGAGTAGACCCACGCCTCAGGGTTGTCGTAGCCACGGATCCGGGACCACCGGCCCATCGCCCGGACGAACGCCTCCTGCACGACGTCCTCGGCTTCCGCGAGGTCACCGGTCAGCGCGGTGACCTGCAGCACGAGCCGGCCGTGCGCAGCGGCGTAGAGCTCACGAAGCCCGTCGTCCGATGCCACTGCTCACCCCCGCCCGCGAGTCACCGTCGACTACTCACACCCACGGCGTCACGAGAAGGTTGCACCGAAATGCGGGGGAGTGCTCAGACCTCGCCGGCTGCGACGTCCTCGATCAGCTGCACGAAAGTCCGCACGGCGAAGCCCGTTCCGCCCTTGGGGGTATACGACCACGCCTCGCCCTGGTTGAACGCAGGCCCGGCGATGTCGATGTGCGCCCACCGGATGTCGTCAGGCACCCAGTCCTTGAGGAACAGGCCGGCGGTCAGCATGCCGCCGTAGCGGTCCCCGATGTTCGCGATGTCGGCGACGCTCGAGTCAAGCGACGGCCGCAGCTCGACCGGCAGCGGCATCGGCCAGACCTGCTCCCCGGCCCGCTCCGCGGCGGTGCAGATCCCCGTGCGCAGCGCGTCGTCGTTGCCCATCACCCCTGCAGTGCGCGAGCCGAGCGCCACGAGCTGGGCACCCGTCAGGGTCGCGACGTCGATCAGCACGTCGGGCTTGTCCTCGAGGCCCCGCGCGATCCCGTCGACCAGGATCAAGCGGCCCTCGGCGTCGGTGTTGAGCACCTCGACGGTCTTGCCGGCATAGGTCACGAGTACGTCGGACGGTCGGATCGCAGAGCCGCTGGGCATGTTCTCCGCGGTCGGCGCGTAGCCGATGACGTTGACCGCCGGCTTGAGGGCGGCGACCACCTGCAGGGTCGCGATCACCGCCGCCGCGCCACCCATGTCGCTCTTCATCCACTCCATGCCGGCGGCGGGCTTGATGGAGATGCCGCCGGAATCGAAGGTGATGCCCTTGCCGACGAGTACGACGGTCTTCTTTGCCTTCGGATGCGTGTATGCGAGGCGGATGAGACGCGGCGGGTGAGTCGAGCCCTGCCCGACACCGAGGATTCCGCCGTACCCGCCCCGCTTCAGCGCCTTCTCGTCGAGCACCTCCACGTCGAGCTTGCCCTGCGCGGCGACTGCCCGGGCCGCGTCGGCGAGCTCTTGCGGGTGCAGGTGCGCGGGGGAGGTGTTGACCAGGTCACGCACCAGGGACACGCCCTCGGCGACCGCGACGGCGCGCTTCAACGCGGCGGCCGCGACCTTCGACTTGGGGTCGTCGACGACGAAGGTGATCGTGGTCGGGGCGTCGGCGGCGGCCTTCTTGTAGGCGGTGAACTGGTAGGCGCCGAGCAGTGCGCCCTCGAAGGCGGCGCGGAAGAACGGCTCGTCCTTCACCGCGTTGAGCTCCACCACGACGTTCTTCGATCCCGCCAGCGCGCGGATGCCGGCGCCGATCGCGCGACGCAGCTGCTCGGGTCCGGTCAGCCGACCCGCGGAGGCGACGGCGATCAGGGGAGCCGACGTGGCACCGAGGCTGGCGAGCTTGATGACCTCGCCCTCCTTGCCGGTGGCGCCGAGGGACTTGAGCGTCGCCAGCAGCTTGCCCTTGAAGGCGGCCTTGTCGACCTTGGCGGCACCGGGCGTGAGCGTCAGGGCAGTCGCGGATCCGGGGTAGCCGTTGTGCATCCCGATGAGCAGGGCGTCGCCCTTGGTGGTCGCGGCCGCGCCGCCGGTCAGCTTGAGGGTCGTCACGGGGCGCGATGCTAGCGATGACGCTCCGGATAGGTTGACCTCCCGTGACGCTCCTGACCTCGCCACTGCATGACCGCCACGTCGCCCTCGGCGCCAAGCTCGCCGACTTCGGTGGCTGGGAGATGCCGATCGAGTACCCCGGCGGCGGCGTGCTCAAGGAGCACGAGGCGGTGCGCCAGCGGGTCGGCGTCTTCGACGTGTCGCACCTGGGCAAGGCCTCGGTCCGCGGTGTCGGCGCGAAGGACTTCCTCAACCGCTGCCTGAGCAACGACCTCGACAAGATCAAGCCCGGCCAGGCTCAGTACACCCTGTGCTGCGACCCGTCCGGCGGCGTCGTCGACGACCTCATCGCCTACCTGCACGCCGACCACGCGGTGTTCCTCATCCCCAACGCGGCCAACACCGCAGAGGTGGTGCGCCGTCTTGCGGCCGCCGCCCCCGACGGCCTGGCGATCGTGAACCAGCATCGCGAGTACGGCGTACTCGCAGTCCAAGGTCCCCAGTCGGCCGAGCTGCTCACCCGGCTCGGACTGCCCACGGGGCACGACTACATGTCCTGGGTCGACGCGCAGTGGGAGGGCCGGTCGGGCATCGTCTGCCGCACGGGCTACACGGGTGAGCACGGCTACGAGCTGCTGCCGCGGTGGGACGACGCGGCGCCCCTGTGGGATGCGCTGCTGGCTGCGGGCGAGGACCTCGGAGTCATGGCGTGTGGGCTGGGCGCTCGGGACACGTTGCGTACCGAGATGGGCTATCCGCTGCACGGCCAGGACCTCTCGCTCGACATCTCTCCCGTGCAGGCGCGGGCGGGCTGGGCGGTGGGCTGGGCGAAGGAGGAGTTCTGGGGGCGTGACGCGCTGCTCGCCGAGAAGGCAGCCGGCCCGCACCGCATCTTGCGCGGGCTCGAGTCGCTCGACCGGGGCATCCCGCGGGCCCACATGTCGGTGCTGCGTGACGGCGCTCCCGTCGGTGAGGTCACGAGCGGCACGTTCTCCCCGACCAAGCGGGTGGGGATCGGCCTGGCGCTGCTGGCTCCGGAGGTGGCGGTGGGGGACGAGGTGACGGTCGACGTGCGGGGCCGCACCTCGACGATGAAGGTGGTCACGCCGCCGTTCGTGGAGGCCTCCACCCGGTGAGAGTGCCGGGTGTCGACGCGGGCCCCAGGGTGCTGCTGCTCGGCATGATGGGGGCCGGCAAGACCACCGTCGGGCGTGAGCTGTCGGCGCGGACCGGTTGGCCTTACCTCGACAACGACGAGCTGGTCGCGCTTGCCTATGGCCGGCCCACCCCCGACGTGCTGGCCGAGGCAGGAGAGACCGGTCTGCGGGCGGTCGAGTCAGCCGCCCTGGGCGCCGCGCTAGCCGCCGAGCCTCCGATCGTGGCTGGGGTCGCCGGCGGGGTGATCGACGACCCGGGAGACCGGGAGCGGCTGCGCTCCGCCGACGCCTTCGTGGTCTGGCTGCGGGCCGAGATCGCCACGCTCGCCGCCCGGGTGGGGAGCGGCGAGGACCGGCCCTGGCTGGCACCGGACCCGGCTACCGCGCTGGCCACGCTCTACGCCGGGCGAGCCGAGCACTACGCGGCGGTCGCTGATCTGGTCCTCGACGTGGACGGCCGGACGCCGGGAGAGCTGGTCGACCAGCTGCTCGCCGTACTCGCACCCGGCCCCTTCTAGGCAGGGATGCCGCCCGGAACGGCGAAGGAAGTGGGCAGCCCCGCTGTGCCCAGCCGTCCCAGGGAGTCCCTTTGCGCCCCACGCGCGCCGTCGCCGCCGCTGCCCTGCTCGCCGGAGCCGCTCTCGTCATCCCCGCCGTGACGGCCAGCGCGGCGCTGCCGGCTGGGATGACGATCACCACGTCCGCGACCCACGACACGAGCCGACCGCTGCGCGAGATGGCGGGGCTGCCCACCGTGATCGCGCCGGGGCACATCACCATCGAGCCGGGCCGCAAGCACAACATCACCACGCCCGGCGCGGCCGACCCGGTGCAGCAGAAGGCCGCGACGATCCCCGCTCGGGCCCGGGTGATCCACAACTTCGCCGGCCTCGGCCTCAACTTCCCCCACTTCACGCCGGACGCCATCCCGCCGGACACCGTCGGGGCCGCCGGGCTCAAGCAGTACATGCAGTGGGTGAACAGCTCGTTCGTCATCCTCGACAAGCGCACCGGCGCGGTCCTGCTGGGCCCGCTGACCGGCAACAAGCTGTGGGTCGACTTCGAGGGCCCGTGTGAGAAGCGGAACGCCGGCGACCCGGTCGTCAACTACGACCGCTTCGCCCACCGCTGGGTGGTGCAGCAGTTCGGCGGCGACGCCAGCCCCTACGTCGAGTGCGTGGCGGTCTCCAAGACCGACGACGCGACCGGTGCGTGGAACCGCTACCAGTTCACCTACAAGTCCTTCAACGACTACCCGCACGCCGGTGTGTGGTCGCACTCCTACCTCGCGACCTACAACATGTTCGGCGACAGCAGCGAGAGCGGCACCAAGGCCTGCGCTATGGACCGCAAGGCGATGCTGGCCGGGCGTGCCGCCAAGCAGGTCTGCTTCCAGCTGGCGAGCAGCGAGCCGCTGCTGCTTCCGGCCGACGCCGACGGCACCCGCATCCCGGGCGCCAGCGAGGACGCTCCGTTCGCCGGTCTGCTCTCCATCCAGGGCGAAGGAAGCGCGACCACCGGCACGGGCGCGCTGGCCATGTACTCGATGCACGTCGACTGGGCCCACCCGACGAAGTCGCGTCTGTCCAAACCGGCGATCGTGCACGGCGCCGACTACACGATCGCCTGCCTCGGATACAGCTTCGAGTCACGGGTCACCAGCGCGTGCATCCCGCAGCCCGGCCCGGCAGCCGCCGGTGTCGGGCCGCTCGGGCTCGACGCGCTGTCGGACCGGCTCATGTTCCGCCTGTCCTGGCGCAAGTTCGCGGACGGTCACGAGGCTCTCGTCGCCACTCACACGGTCGACGCGCTGCCCGTGGCGGGCGCGGTGCGTTGGTATGAGCTGCGCCGCGTGGGCACCTCCCCGTGGCGGGTCCAGCAGCAGGGCAGCTACCTGCCGGACCTGGACTCGCGGTGGATGGGCTCGATCGCGATGGACAAGAACGGCGGCCTCGCGGTCGGCTACAGCGTGAGCGGCCCGGCGACCTTCCCGAGCATCCGGATCGCCGGGCGCACGGCCAAGGACCCAGCAGGACAGCTGTCCAAGGAGACGGTGATCGCGACCGGCTTCGGCGACCAGGCGACGGCCTCGCTGATCGCGCGTTGGGGCGACTACAGCGCCATGTCGGTCGACCCTGCCGACGACTGCACGCTCTGGTACACGACGGAGTACATGACCGAGGTCGGCGTCTTCGACTGGTCCACCCGTATCGCAGCGGTCCGGCTCCCCGGCTGCTGATCAGCTCACGTTGATGTCGTAGGCCATCACCACGAGCACCGCCGCGGTGGCCACCTCGACCATGGCCCCGAGCACGTCACCGGTCACGCCGCCGAGCTTGCGCACGGCCTGCACGCGCACCGCGATGGCGGCGGCGAGCCCGACGACGGCGGCGATCGCGACGTGAGCCGCCTCGTGATAGCCGCGGTTGTCGTCGATCGCTCCTGCCGCCGAGCAGAGCACGACAAGAGCGGCGGAGGCGAGTACGGCGACACTGGG